>PXDB01000046.1 GCA_003565155.1 Nitriliruptoraceae bacterium
CCGGTCGATCGTGTCCGCGGTCCGCGCCGGTGTCCCGCAGGCCCACATCCTCGACGGCCGGGTCCTGCACGCTGTCCTGATCGAGATCTTCACCGACGAGGGCGTCGGCACGATGATCACGCGGTCGTTGGATCCGGTGGTGCCCGCTGGTGCGGAGGTGCGGTCATGAGCCACCTCGACGACCTGCAGGTCCGGGCGGACAGCCGCATCATGACCACCTACCCGCCGGGCAAGGCCGCCTTCGTCCGCGGACAGGGAACGGTGCTGTTCGACGGGGATGGCAACGCGTGGCTCGACTTCCTGTGCGGGCTGGCGGTGACCAGCCTCGGTCACGCCCACCCCGCCGTCACGGAAGCCGTCGCCCGGCAGGCGGGAACGTTGGTGCACACGTCCAACCTGTACCTCACCGAGCCGGCCATCGAACTGGGGGAGCGGCTGGCACGCATCTGCGGCTGGGAGGAGGCCAACGTCTTCTTCGCGCAGTGTGGCGCGACCGCGAACGAGGCGGCCATCAAGCTGGCGCGCAAGCACGGCAAGCGGCAGCACGATGACAAGGTGCGGGTCGTGGCTCTGGAGGGGTCGTTCCACGGTCGGACGCTGGCGACCCTGGAGGCCACGGGCCAGCCGGCCAAGCACGTGCCGTTCGCGCCTCTCGCCGGGTTCGTCGATCACGTCCCGTACGACGATCCGGCGGCCCTGCTGGGCGCCGTGACCGATGACACCTGCGCGGTCATCCTGGAGATCGTCCAGGGAGAGGGCGGTGTCCGCCCCGTGCCAGACGAGGTCCTGCTGGCAGCACGCGAGGCCTGTGATGTTCACGGTGCGCTGTTGATCGTGGACGAGGTCCAGACCGGCATCGGACGGACCGGCCCGTGGTTCGCCTTCCAGGACGCGCCGATCGAGCCCGACGTGGTCACCGTCGCCAAGGCGTTGGCCAACGGCATGCCGATCGGTGCGTGCATCGCCCGCGGGCCGGCCACCAAGGGGTTCGAGCCCGGTGATCATGCGACGACCTTCGGCGGCAACCCGGTCACCTGCGCGGCGGCGCTCGCGGTGCTCGACACGATCGAACGTGACGGTGTGCTGCAGACCGCTGCGACCCGCTCGCAACGCCTGGTCGCCGGGCTGCAGGATCTGGTCGCCACCTCGGAGCTGGCGACCGGCGTCCGCGGGAAGGGCCTGCTGCTCGGCCTCGAGCTGGGGACACCCGTCGCCCCCGAGGTCGAGGCGGCCTGCCGTGATGCACGCCTGCTGGTCAACGCCGTCGGGCCGGACGTGATCCGGCTCGCACCCCCGCTGAGCGTGAGCCGTCAGGAGGTCGACCAGGCGCTGACCACGCTCGGTGAGGCACTCCGCACGGTCGCTGCCACCTCGACGTCCCTGGAGCACGCATGAGCACCTTCCCTGACCACTTCCTGTCCTCGGACGACCTGACCGGCGAGCAGACCATGTCGTTGTTGGGTCTGGCCGACGGGCTCAGGGCCGAACGGGACGCTCGCATCCGGGCCGGCGAATCGCCGGTCCGCGACGTGTTGGCCGGCCGGACGGTGGCGATGATCTTCGAGAAGCCGTCCACCCGGACGCGGGTCTCGTTCCAGGTCGCGGTGTCGGAACTCGGCGGCAGCCCGCTGTCGCTGTCGTCCTCTGAGCTGCAACTGGGTCGAGGTGAGACGATCGCCGACACCGGCGCCGTGCTGTCCCGCTACGTCCACGGCATCGTGGTGCGCACCTTCGGTCAGGACCGGTTGGAGGAACTGGCAGGGGCCGCCACGGTCCCGGTCGTCAACGCCCTGACGGACCAGGAACACCCGTGTCAGGCGCTCGCGGACCTGCAGACGATCCGCACGGAGTTCGGTGAGCTGTCCGGGCGCACGCTGGCCTACGTCGGTGACGGCAACAACGTCGCGCACTCCCTGCTGCTCGCCGGCGCGAAGGTGGGTCTGTCGGTGCGCATCGGGCACCCGGAGGGCTACGCGCCGGACGGCGCCGTGGTCGCCCGGGCGCAGGAACTGGCCGCAGTCACGGGGGCACAGATCACGGTCACGCTCGACCCCGTCGAGGCGGTCGCCGGCGCCGATGCCGTCTACGCCGATGTGTGGGCGTCGATGGGCCAGGAGGCCGAGGCCACCGAACGACTCGCGACCTTCGCGCCCTACCAGATCACCCCGGAGCTGTTCGCCCACACGGCTGACGAGGCGATCTTCCTGCACTGCCTGCCGGCGCACCGCGGCGAGGAGGTCACCGCCGAGGTGATCGATGGGGCCGCCTCGCGGGTGTTCGACCAGGCCGAGAACCGGCTCCACGCCCAGAAGGCACTGCTCGCCATGCTGCTCGGGAGCTGATCCGCATGCCCCGCCCCACCGGTTTCCGTGCATCCGCGCTCGCCCCCTGAACGCAACTGCACGCGAACCGGGTCCGCGACGACCCCCGCGACCACCACCCCGCAACGAGGATCCACGCCGATGGCTGACAAGACGCGTCGCCAGCAGTTGCTCCGGCAGCTGATCACGGATGGTGACCTGCGCTCCCAGGCGCAGGTCGTCGACGCGTTGGCCGCCACCGG
>PXDB01000037.1 GCA_003565155.1 Nitriliruptoraceae bacterium
ACCAGCGAACCGACGATGACGGCGAACAGGTGGAGCACGGTGCTGCCAACTTGGCAGCACCGTCGGATCGCACGGCCAGAGCACAGGCCGCACGTCTGGTGACCGGCAACAAGTCCTACACGACGCTCGAACGCATCGGTGAGCTGGAACGTCTCGCCGCCGACCCTGACGTCGCCGAGGGACTGCGTGAGCTGGCGGCAGGTGAGCTGGCCGCAATCGACGCCGACGGGAAGGTCAACGGCCACTACCGACGGGTCAAGGCCGCCCAGGCCGCCACCGGCGGGGACCCGTCCGCCGGCCCGGACCGCGACGACGAGCTGGCCGCGCTCGCCGAACAGGCGCTGGCCCGCGTCAACAACACATCGCGTCCGACCCGGTCTCGTCAGACGCCGAGGACGGTCGGACCGTCGGCGCCGCCGCGCCGGTACGGGGTCCGGGCGTTTCTGCTGACCTGGAGCGAGATGTGCGGCTGGGCGGACCACTACGACCCCGACGTCATCGGACCGGCGCTGACCGACGACCAGTGGGCCAACTTCGAGGCGACCGTGGCCGCCACGGTCGCGTTCGTCGACCGCGCCCGCACCGCCCGCGCTGGCCGCTGACCGGGCAGGGGGCGGGTGCGCACCTCACCCGTGACCTGCATCCGCCCGTCTTCAGGAACCTCATGCTCTCCGACCCGTCGAACCGTCGTCGACTCGTGCTGGTCGTCGGCGTCGGGATCGTGCTCGTGGTGCTGATCGGTGTCGGGGCCTACGGGCTGCTCACCGGCCCACCCGCGACGCCAGCGGCGTCGTTCGAACCCGACCCGGGCACCGGCACCAGCGCACGGCCAGCGACCGCGCCGCCCACCCCGGCCACCACCGCCGCGCCCGGTGACAGCCTGCCGGCCTTGGCGCACACCAACGATCCGGTCCTCTACGCACAGGCGGTCGCGCAGATGCTGCTGGCGTGGGACACAATGTCCGCCCTGACACCCGACGACCACGCGGGTCGCGTGCTCGACGATGCCGACCCGGCCGGTCGCGAGACCCCAGCCCTGGCCGCCGACGTGGCCAACTATCTGCCGAACCTCGAGGTGTGGCAGCAGCTGCGCCATCACGCGACCGTGCAGTCGGTGACCATCGACGACGTCTACGTCCCCGACACCTGGAACGACATCGCCGCCTCACCCGGCGCGCAGCAGCTGCGGCCGGGGACCGTGGCGGTCACCGTCGAGGCGACCCGCCACCGCACCGGGATGTGGTTCGGCGAACCCGCCACCGCCGACCACCCGGTCACCTTCACGGTGTTCCTGGCGTGTCGGCCCGCGTTCGACCGCTGCCACAGCCTGAGGCTGTCCCGGCCCGGCGAGCCGCTGCCGTGAAGCGGCCACTTATCGCCGGGCTGGTTGCGGCGCTGCTGTTCGCACCGTCCGTGCCGCTGCTGGCCGTAGCGGTCCTTGCGCACCCAGCCGCGCAAGCCTCGTGCCTGAACCTGACCTCTACGGTGGTCGACCAGGCCCCCGGGCAGTTGTCCGCGACCACCGTGGACGGCCATCAGCTCACGCTCGATGCTGTCCAGCTCGCTCACGCCCACACCATCGTCACCGTCGGGTCCCAGACCCACGGGATCGACCACGACGGGATGCTGATCGCGCTGATGGCGGCGCTGACCGAATCGTCGATGCGGATGCTGGCCAACACCAGCGTCTACCCCGAGTCCGCCGACCATCCCCACGACGGGGACGCATCCGATCACGACTCGCTCGGACTGTTCCAGATGCGCCCCCGGATGGGCTGGGGCACCGTCGCCGAACTGATGGACCCGACCTACCAGGCGCAAGCGTTCTACGGCGGCCCTACGGGCCCCAACCGTGGCTCGCCGCCGGGGCTGCTCGACCTGCCCAACCGCCACCAGCTCACCCCCGGGCAGGCTGCGCAGGCGGTCGAGCGGTCCGCCCATCCTGGACGCTACGACACCTACGAGCCAGTTGCCCGCACCATCCTCGCGACCCTGACCACCGGCTCCGCCGCCGGCCCGGTCGCGACCCCCCACCTCGACGCGACAGGATGTGTGACGGTGGCCGGGCTGCCACCCGCACCTGTGCCGTTCACCGGCACCCCGGGAGGACGGCTCAACGATCCGACCGGCACCGGCGGGTTCGTCACCCGGCAGACAGCCCACCTCATCGCCCAGACCCGCGCCGCGTTCCCCGACAGCGGCTGGGCATGCTGGTCGCCGCGGCCCGGCACCGCTTCCGATCACCCCCTGGGGCGAGCCTGCGACGTGACCTTCGGCAACCCCATCGGCGCGTTCCCCAACCAGGCTCAGGTCGCCGAAGGCTGGCGGATGACCACCTGGCTGCAGACTCACGCCGACGCGCTCCACGTTCAGTACCTCATCTGGGACGGCCACATCTGGAGCCTGAGCCGGGATAGCGAGGGCTGGCGTCCCTACCACGGCGGCGGCATGCACGACCCCGCCACCCCAACCGGCGGTCACTACGACCACTTGCACATCTCGAACCGGCAATAGGGTCCGAAGTTGCATCTGATGTATGTCGCGCAC
>PXDB01000051.1 GCA_003565155.1 Nitriliruptoraceae bacterium
GCTCCGGGTGGGGCATGCCTAGCCGCGACGGTCACCCGCCGCGCTGGTGAGCTCTTACCTCACCGTTTCACCCTTACCGGCGGGCGGACCCACCGGCGGTCTGCTCTCTGTTGCGCTTGCCGCGTGTCACCACGCCTGGGCGTTACCCAGCACCCTGCCCTGCGGAGTCCGGACTTTCCTCACCCGCCCTCAGGAGCACCCGAGGGGCGGGCGCGGCCGCCTGGCCGGCTCCTCCCAGCCGGGCGAGGGTACGTCACGGACCCCTACCCGGACACCGTGTCCGGCGCCGGTTCGACGAACACGAAGGTCAGCGCCGCCTCCAGCACCACCTCGCCGCCCGCGTCCACGACCTCGACGTCCACCTCCACACGGGGCCGGTGGCCCTCGGCCAGGCTGGAAAGGGCGGGTTCCACCGCCGCGGGCCCGAGGTGGGCGCGCGCCCGCAGCGCACCGTGTGCCGGGGCGAGGTAGCGGGCCCGCAGCTCACCGACCACGGGGACGTAGCCCTGCTCGACCCCCCGCGCGAGCCGGCTCGTCGCGGCCAGGGCCCCCGCCAGCTCGACCGGCGCCAGCTCGGCGATGGCGTGGACCCCGCCCACGTGGTTGTCGAGCTCCCCCGAGGCCGCGAGCAGGGTCTCGGCGTGCCCGACCTCCAGATGGGTGACCGTGCACCCCATGTGGCGGTTGAAAGCGAGCCCGTCACCGAGCGCCCGCAGCCCCGCCAGGAACGCCTCGTCACCCATACCCACACCCCTCGCCGGCCGGTCAGGCCGGTCCGGCCGGTCCGCCACGCGCCACGGCCGCTCACCCGACACCTGCGTCGGCGGACGCTAGCGGGCTGTGGCAGGCTGGCCGGCATGGATGCGCCCCCCGACGACCCCCACCCACCGGCGGCAGCCGCCCGGGCCCTCGCCTGGGTCGACGGCACGGTGGTGCCCGCCGCAGCGGCCACCGTGCCCCTGACCGACGACGGGTTCCTCCGGGGCGACGCGGTGTTCGAGGCCATGCTGGTCCTCGAGGGCCGCACCCACGCCCGCGACCGCCACCTCGCCCGGATGGCCCGCTCCGCCGACGCGGTGCAGCTGCCGCTGCCGACGGCTGCGGTCGGCGCTGCGATCGACGACCTGCTCGCCGCCTACGGGCCGGCGGACGGCGCGGTGCGCGTGATCGTGACCCGCGGCGGTGCCATCCGTGGTCTGATCGGACCCGCGAGCTGGCCGGCGAGCCTGCACCTGGGGGTGGTGGAGATGCCGTGGCGCTCGGTGCTCTCCGGGGTGAAGACCCTGTCCTACGCGGCGAACCAGTGGGCGCTGCGCCAGGCCCGCAGCCGCGGTGCGGACGACGCGCTGATCGTCGACCAGGGCGTGGTCCACGAGCTGCCCACGGGCGCGATCGTGCTGGTGCAGGACGGCGTGTGCCGTACCCCGGACCCGGCGCGGCTGCCCATCCTGGCCTCGGTGTCGGTGGAGGTACTCCGCGAGGTCGTGGACGTCGCCGCGGCCACGCCGACCCTCGACGACCTTGCCGCAGCGGAGGAGGCGATCGTGGTCTCCGCCACCCGCCCCTGCCTTCCCGTCCACGCCCTCACCCTCCCCGACGGCGCCGTCCACCAGCTCCCCGCGCCCGGCCCGGTCACCGCACGGCTCCAGGGCCGGCTGGCGGCGCACCTGCGCGCCACCCTGGACCCCGCTCCCCCGGCCGCCGACCACGATCGGGACCCGGCCGGCTGATCCGTCCACCGGCTCCGGCCACGGCCACGCTCACTAGGCTCGACCACGTCGAGGAGATCCTGATGGAGCTGCCCGAACGCCCTCTGGTCATCGTCGCCAACCGTCTGCCGGTGTCCCGGACCGAGCAGGGGTGGCGGCCGGCTTCCGGTGGCCTGGTGACCGCCTTGAAGCCCGTCGTGGAGCAGCTCGGCGGCGCCTGGATCGGTTGGGACGACGACCCCGATGGTGTCCCGCCCCGGGTGGACGGCTTCAACGCCGACCTCCACCCGGTCACCCTCACCGACACCGAGGTGGCGGAGTACTACCACGGCTTCGCGAACCGGACCCTGTGGCCGCTGTTCCACGACCTGGTGGTGGAGCCGGTGATCGAGCGCAGCTGGTGGCGCACCTACGAGGAGGTCAACCGCCGGTTCGCCGACACGGTCCGCAGCGTCGTCGCCGACGCGGAGCTCGCGCCGGTCATCTGGGTGCAGGACTACCACCTGATGCTGCAGCCTGAGCTGGTGCGCTCCGCCGCCCCGGACTCCCCGATCGGCTTCTTCCTCCACACCCCCTTCCCGCCACCCGAGCTGTTCGCCCGGCTGCCGTGGCGTGACCAGATCCTCCACGGCCTGCTGGCCGCCGATGCCATCGGCTTCCACACCCGCGTCTACCGCGACAACTTCGTGCGCTCCGTCCAGCAGCTCTACCCGGGGGTGACGGCGCTCGGTGAGACCCTGGTGCTGCCCGACGGCCGACAGATCCGGGCGGTGGCCCACCCGATCTCCATCGACGTCGACGAGTTCTCCGACCTGGCGGTCAGCGAGGACACCGAACGGGAGCTCGCCGACCTCGAGCAGCAGTTCGCCGGACGCAAGGTCCTGCTCGGCGTGGACCGCCTCGACTACACCAAGGGCATCCGCCACCGCCTGCAGTCCATCGAGCTGCTGCTGGAGCGGCGCCCGGACCTGCGCGGGACCTTCGCCTTCGTGCAGGTGGCCGTGCCCTCCCGGGACGACGTCGACGAGTACCGCCGGCTGCGCACCTCCGTGGAGACGGAGGTGGGGCGCATCAACGGCCGCTTCACCGAGCCCGGGAAGGACGTGCCGGTCCACTACCTCTACCGCGGCGTGCCACGGGAGGCGCTGGCGGCCTACTACCGTCTCGCCGACGTGATGTGCGTCACGCCGCTGAAGGACGGCATGAACCTCGTCGCCAAGGAGTTCGTCACGGTGCAGTCCGCGGCCGACGGCGCCGGCGTGCTGCTGTTGAGCGAGTTCTGCGGCACCGCCATGGAGTTCGCCGACGACGCGGTGCGCACCAACCCCTTCGACGTCGAAGGGCAGAGCTACCTGATGGAGTCCGCGCTCACCCTGGACCACGAGGACCGGCGCGCACGCGTCGCGCGGATGGCCGAGGTGGTCCGCGACGCCGACGTGTACCGGTGGGTGGGCGACGAGCTGGCCGGCATCGCCGAAGGAGGCCACGGACCATGACCGCAGCGCGCGAGCCGTCGGGGGAGGGCCTGCCGCTCAGCGACCCCGAGCAGCTGGGACGTGAGCTGCGTCCCGCCGACGCCTGGCTGGTGGTGCTCGACTTCGACGGCACCCTCGCCCCGATCGTCGACCACCCGGACCTGGCGCAACCGGCACCGGGTGCGCTGG
Source organism: Nitriliruptoraceae bacterium (assembly GCA_003565155.1). Classification (GTDB taxonomy): domain Bacteria; phylum Actinomycetota; class Nitriliruptoria; order Nitriliruptorales; family Nitriliruptoraceae; genus T1Sed10-7. The sequence continues at coordinate 3,374 of PXDB01000051.1, forward strand.
AGGTGCTGGACACCCTTGCCGGGCAGGCACCGATCGCCGTGGTGTCGGGCCGGCCGATCGCCGACGTGCGCCGGCGGCTGGGTGAGCTCACGGCCGCCTACGCCGGGGGCCACGGCGCGGAGCTGATCCTGGCTGACGGCGAACCGGCCCCCCTGGTCGACCCCGGCGCGGTGGCCGCCACCCTCGACCGCGCCGAGGAGGAGGTGCGCGCGCTGGTCGATGACGCGGCCGGCTGGCTGGTGGAACGCAAGCAGGCCTCGCTGGCCGTCCACCACCGGCTCGCCGCCGAGGACAGCGTGCTGGAGCTGTCACCGCGGGTCCAGGCCGTCCTCGAACAGCTCGCCGCGGACCCGCCCGGCTTCGACGTGCTGGCCGGCAAGGCCGTGGTGGAGCTGCGCCCCGTGGGCGCCGACAAGGGGGCGGCGCTGGAGCGCATCGCCCGGACCGCGCCGACACGCCCACCCCTGGTGGTCGGGGACGACGTCACCGACGAGGACGCCTTCGAGGTGGCACGTTCCCGGGGTGGTCGCGCGATCCTGGTCGCCACCGAGGACCGGCCGACCGCGGCCACCGACCGCATCGCCGACCCCGATGAGGTCGTGCGTCTGCTCGCCGCCCTGGTGGGCTGAAGGAGCCCGGCCCCCGTGTCCCGACCCACGCTCTCCTCGCGGGCCCACCGTGGCCTGCTGGCCGCCGCGGCGCCGCTCGGACCGCGGCCGGTGCGCTTCGCGGTGCTCGGGGCCGCCCTGGCGGTCGTGGTCGCGCTGCACGCGCTGCTCGGCGATCCGACCATCGCGTGGGCGTCGGCGCCGATCGCGCTGCTGGCCGGGCTGGCCGGTGGTCGCCGCTCGCCGATGGTGCTGGCGACGGTCGCGGCGCTCGCCCACCTGATCGTCGATCTGTTCCTCGGGGTCGCGGGCGTGCAGGTGCCCGGCCTGCTGCTCCGATCGCTGGTGCTGCCGGGTCTGGCGCTGGTGGGGATGGCCACCCAGCTCTCCGAACGCCAGCGCGGCACCGCGATGCACCGGGCCGTGGTGGAGGATCCGGTCACCGGCCTGCTCAACGTCCGGGCTTTCTACGCCGAGCTCGCCGAGCTGCGCACCGACGGGCAGGCCTTCACGATCCTGCTAGCCGACATCCGCGGCATGCGGGCGCTCAACGAGCGGTACGGCCACCCCACCGGTACCGAGGCGATGCGGGCGCTGGCGCACGTGCTCCGCCGCGAGGCGGGGACCAAGGTGCTCGCCTCCCGCCTCGGCAGCGACGAGATGGCGGTCGCCCTGATCGGGGACGACCGTGACCGCACCCGTGGGGTGATCGACGGCATCATCCGGCGCCTCCACGACGAGCGGGTGATGCTGCCCGACGGGGAACGCTTCGAGATCCACGCCGCCTACGGCATCGCCCGTTTCCCCGAGGACGGCGTGGACGAGGTGGCGGTGCTGCGCGCCGCGGACCGCGCGAAGGAGCAGGCCAAGATCGCCGGTCTGGACAAGGTCGGCTCCGCCGACGGCGAGGTCAGCTGAGGTCCGTGCCGCTGTCGCCGCCCGCGCGGTCGCCACCCGCGGGACCGCCGGTGGAGGGGTCCGCATCGGTCACCGCGACCTCACCGGCCGGCCCCTCGGACCCCGTCCGCAGCGCCAGGGCCACGTCCTCGCGCAGCCGTGACGAGGCCCTCCACCCCGCGGCGATCCAGCGGCGACGCTCGTCGTCGGTGGTGGCGTCGACCCGCCAGGGGCCGGGCGCGAGGTAGCCGGCCAACGACGGCTTGTCGGGGCGGCGGCGGATCTCCCAGACCCGCCCGTCGGGACCGTGGACGATGGTCACTCCGGCACCACCAGGAGACGACGGCACTGCGGGCAGGTCGTCAGCGGCGGGCCGGCCAGCAGCTCACCGACGTCAGCGCGCGACATCGTGAGGCGGCACGCGGTGCAGGAGGTGTCGACCAGCTTGCCCACCCCGGTGCCACCGGCACGCTCCGCCGCCGCTTCGTAGCGGGACAGCAGCGCCGGCGGCAGCTGCTCGGCGCGGCGCTGGCGGTCGGCTTCCAGCTCACCGAGCTCCGCCAGCAGGTGCTTGGCGGCCGCGTCCCGTTCGGTCTCCAGCGCAGCCGCCCTGGCGCGGGCCTGCTCCCCGTCGGCGACCAGCTGCGCCGCCGTCGACTCGAGCTCCTCCACCTGCTCGAGGACCTCGAGCAACAGCTCCTCGTGCTCGTCGATCCGGCGGGTCGTGGTCTCCACCTCTGCCTCCACCGCCTTCATCTCGCGCGCGTTGCCGACGCTGCCGTCGTAGAGGCGCGCGCGCTCGATGTCGCGGCGTTCCGAGAGCACCTCGATCTCCCGTTCCAGCTGGCGTTGGCGTGACGAGGCCCGTTCCAGCTCCACGCGGACGTCGTCGTGCTGGCGGTCGAGCTCCCCCACGGTGGCCAGGACCGCCTCCAACTGCTGCTGTTCCGGCAGGTCGTCCAACTGGTGTCGGACCTTGCGCACCCGGTGGTCCGTGGCCTGCAGTTCGAGCAGCAGATCGAGCTCCGCGCTCGTCGGCTCGGACACGCTCACCTCCACGGCACCGTCGGGACTGCGGACGCTACCACCGGGGCGTCAAGACCACGGGGTCGCGCGGCCGCCTCCAGCCGGGCCAGGAACGTCGGCATCGCCGCGACCTCCGTGGCGTGGTGGCCCGCGTCGATCAGGGCGAGCCCCCGGGTCAGCGCGTCCAGGGTGACGTGGTGGCGCAGATCCCCGGTGACGTACACCTCGGCGCCGCTGGCCAGCGCCGCATCGATCAGGGAGTCGCCGGCACCACCCACGATCGCCACCCGGGAGACGACGCGGTCGGGATCGCCAGCGAAGCGCAGGTGGGGGGCCGGCAGACGGTCACGGATCGCTCCGGCCAACTCGGACAGCGGCTGCGGCGCCGGCAGGCGGCCGACGCGCCCGAACCCCGTCCGCGCCCCGTCGAGCAGCGGCACGAGGTCGTAGGCCACCTCGTCGTAGGGGTGGGCGTCGATCAGGGCGGACACCACCGCGCCGGCCCGGGCGCGGGGCAGCTCCACCTCGAGGCGCAGCTCGCGTTCCTGGGCGGTACGGCCGATCCCCTCGCCGCTGTAGGGGTCGCTGCCGGGCAGCGGCCGGAAGGTGCCGGTGCCCTCCACGCGGAAGGCGCAGCGCTCGTACTCCCCGATCCGTCCGGCGCCGGCGGCGCTGACGGCGTCCAGCACCTCCTCCACCGACTCCGGGGGGACGAAGGCGACCAGCTTGACCCGCCCGCCCTCGCGCAGCTCGGTGGTCAGCGGCGTGACCTGCTCCAGGTCGAGAAGGCGCACCACGGGATCGTTGGTCCCCGCCCCGTCGTCGGTGACATCGAGGTTGGTGTGGGCGGCAGCCACGGCGGTACCCGACCGCGCGGCGAGCAGGGCCAGGCGGCCGGCGGCGGTGTCGGGGGTCAGCCGGGCCAGGGGCCGGAACAGCAGGGGGTGGTGGGCGATGACCAGGGTGCCCGGTACCGCCGCGGCCTCCTCGAGGACCGCCTCGGTGACGTCCAGGGTGACCAGGACACGGTCCACCGGCCAGTCGGGCGCACCGACCTGGAGCCCCGGGTTGTCCCACGCCGCGGCCTGGGCCGGCGGGTAGCGCTCGTGCAGGACCTCCAGCCACGCTCCGACGTCGTCGGCCACCTCGTCCTCTCCCGCTCGTATTCCCATCGGCTGGTCCCCGAGCGTAGGCAGCACACGGGTAGGCTCGCGAGGTCCGGGGGGTGGTGCCGGTCCGAAATCCCGGGCGGTTAGCTCAGATGGCGAGAGCGCCTCGTTTACACCGAGGAGGTCGGGGGTTCGAGCCCCTCACCGCCCACCGTCGCCCACCACTCCCCGGAGCCTGTGATGTCCCTGGTCCCCGCCCCGATCGCCCGCGCTGTCGACGCCGCCCTCGAAGGCACGGTCGTCCTCTCCTTCTCCAAGATCGGCCACGCCGTGCGTTCCCGCCTGGACGGGTGGGAACCCCTGGAGGAGCTGGACGCGACCGGCCGACGCGTCATCGTCACCGGCGCGAACTCCGGTCTGGGTTACGCCACCGCCCGTGCCCTGCTGCGCTCCGGCGCCACGGTCCTGGCGACCGTCCGCAGCCAGGAGAAGGCCGACGCGACCCGGGCCGCGCTGGCCGCCGACCTCGGCCGGAGCCTCGACGGCCAGCTCGAGACCGACCTGCTCGACCTGACCGAGCTCGCTGCGGTGCGGGCCTTCGCCGAACGCCGGCTGGCCGAGGACCAGCCCCTGCACGCCGTGGTGCACAACGCCGGCGCGCTGTTCGCCGAGAAGGCGATCACCGGCGACGGGCTGGAGCGCACCTACCAGGTGCACGTCGTCGCGCCCTTCCTGCTCACCAGCCTGCTGCTGCCGGTGCTGGAGGCCAACGCGCCCAGCCGGGTCGTGACGGTGACCTCGGGCGGGATGTACGCGGAGAAGCTGGTCACCGCCCGGGTCGACTCCCCGGGTGGCTACAAGGGCAGCGTGGCCTACGCCCGCGCCAAGCGCGCCCAGGTCGTGCTGACGCGGCAGTGGGCACGCCGGTTCGGTTCCGCAGGGATCGGCTTCCACGTCGCCCACCCCGGTTGGGCCCTGACCCCGGGGGTGGAGTCCTCCCTGCCCGGGTTCCGGCGCATCACCGGGCCGATCCTGCGCGACCTCGATGAGGGCGCCGACACCGTGGTCTACCTGACGCTATCCGACGACCTGCCGGGCGCAGGTCGGCTGTGGCACGACCGGCGTCCACGGGGCGAGCACAAGGTCCCCTGGACCGTGGCCGACCGGGGTGAGTCGGGCGAGCTGTGGGCCCGGGTGTGCCGTGATGCCGACGTGGAGCCGTTGCTGACGGGCCAGCCGGCCTGATCCAGCCGGGGCGCGAGGACGAACCGACAGCACCGCCGCACCGCGCGGAAGACCACCACCTCCGGAGTCCGTCGTGTCCGAGCACCCCGTCCACCTCGTCATCGGCGCCACCGGCGCCGCCGGCAGCGCCACGGCACGGCGGCTGGCCGCCACCGACGTCCACCTGGTGCTCGCCGGGCGGGACCGCGCGGAGGTGGACGCACTCAGCCAGGAGCTCGGCGCACCCGGCCACACGATCGACGCGCGCGACATCGCGGCCGTCGGCGCGCTGGTCGAGGGCGTCGTCGAGGAGCACGGCCGGCTGGACGGGGTCGCCAACCTGGCGGGCTCGGTGCTGCTCAAGCCGGCGCACCTGACCACGCCGGAGGAGTTCCACGACACCGTCGCCACCAACCTCACCTCGGCCTTCGCCGTGGTGCGCGCCGCCGCCCCGGCGATGCGCAAGGCCGGTGGCTCGATCGTCCTGGCCAGCTCCGCGGCCGCCCAGATCGGGATCGCCAACCACGAGGCCATCGCCGCCGCCAAGGCCGGGGTGATCGGCCTGATGCGCTCCGCGGCGGCCACCTACGGGGCCAAGGGCGTCCGCGTGAACGCCATCGCACCGGGGCTGGTGGACGCGAAGATGACCGCCAAGCTGGTCGGCAACGACGCCCAGGCCGACGCCAGCCGCAAGATGCACGTGCTCGGCCGGCTCGGCACCGGTGACGACATCGCCGCGGCGGTGTGCTTCCTCCTCGACCCCGCCAACGACTGGATCACCGGGCAGGTGCTGGGCGTCGACGGCGGGCTGGGACAGATCCGCACCCGGGGCTGACGCGGCGCGGCCGGGCCCCGCCCGGGGACCACCGCCGGCGAGCTCAGCGCTCTGGGAGGTCGTCGAAGCGCACGTGCGCCACCCGCCGCCCGGCCGCCTGGAGGGCTGCGAGGTCACCGGCGGCCTGGGCCCGCTTCAGCCGGGAGAAGGTGTAGGGCCGGCCGGGGACGTCGGCGTCCTCGTGGTCGTCGCCCACCAGCAGCAGGAAGGCCGCCCGGTCGTTGCCGCCCTTGTGCAGCTGCCCGGTGGAGTGCAGGTAGCGGGGCCCGATGCCGACGGTCACCGGCACGGGATAGCGCGCCCGCAGCTGCGCGGCGATGTCACGGACCCGCTGCTCCCGGGCGGAGCCGGGGGCCACGAAGGCCAGGATGCCGAGCAGGTCCCCCGGGGTGAGGGTGTCGAGCACCTCGGCCGGGTCGGTGGTGTCCGGCAGGTCGCCGCCGCTGTCGAGCACCTTGCCCGTGGCGGTCTTGGCCGACTGCACGTCGGGCTGGTCGAAGGGGTTGATGCCGAGCAGGGCCCCGGCGACGGCGGTGGCGAACTCCCAGCGGACCACCTCACCCGCCAGCTGCTGCGGCCCGGCCCAGGCCAGCTGGAGCACCGGCACGCCGGCGGCCTCCAGGGCGTCGAGCTCCGGGTGGTCGCCGAGGGCGACCACCAGCCGGTCGTCACCGAAGGTCGCGTTGTCCGGCGTCTCCCCCAGCACCGGCACGACGCCGACGCCGTGCTTGCCCGTGGACTCCGCCACCAGCTGCTCGATCCACAGCCCGAAGCTGGCGATCTCCTCGGGCAGCAGCAGGGTCAGCTTGTCCCGACCGCTGCGGGCCCCCGCCGCCATCACCGCACCCAGCTGCGCGGGCGCGTTGGTGCCCGGCTCCACCACCCTGGCGAGATCGAGCATCTCGCGGGCACTGGCCAGGTGGGCGTCCAGGTCCATCCCGAGCAGCGCCGCCGGCAGGAGGCCGAAGGGGGTCAGGGCGGAGAAGCGTCCGCCGACGTCCGCCTGGCCGTGGGCCGGGCCACGGAACCCCGCAGCCTGAGAGCGCTGGTCCAGTCCGCTGCCGGGATCGGTGATGGGCAGCACGAACCGCGCGGCCCGCTCACCGTGGACACCGACCAGCCGGGCGAGGAACCGCTCGAGGTGGCTCAGCGTCTCGATCGTGCCCCCCGACTTGGAGGCAGGGACCACCAGGGTGGTGTCCCACGGCACCGACCGTTCCACCTGCAGGACCGCCGCGGGGTCGGTGGAGTCGAGCACGTGGAGGGCGGGTGCCCCCTCGGCCGCGCCGAAGGTGCTGGCCAGCACCGCGGGGTACAGCGACGAGCCGCCCATCCCGACCAGGATCACGTCCGTGATCCCGTCGGCGCGGACGTCCGCAGCCAGGGCCTCGAGGTCGGCCTTCACCTCGTCCGCCCGGGTGGGCGCGTCCAACCAGCCGAGCCGGTCGGCCAGCTCCGTGGGATCCTCCGACCACACCGTGTGGTCACGGTCCCAGATCCGGGGAACGGCGGACAGCGCTTCCGCCGTGGCGGCGCGGACGTCGTCGGCGAGGGGGCCGAGGGACACGGTGGCTCCGAGCGGTCGGGGGCGGAGGGTGCGATCGAGCGTAGACGCGCCAGGGGTAGCCTTGCCGGCGAGCAGGAGGCGTCCGCCCGGCCGCGCGCCGGGCACCGTGCGACCCCCTGACGGGCCCGCGACCAGGGAGAGACGATGAGCGACCAGCCGACACCGGAGCCGAACCAGCCGCCGCCGGGCAACACGCAGGTGCAGGTGGTCGTCCCCGACGAGGAGAAGTACGGGGCGTACAGCAACTTCCTGCGGGTCTCCCACTCCCCCCACGAGTTCACCCTGGACTTCTGCCAGCTCCAGCCGTCCGGTGAGGCCGGCAAGGTCAACGCCGAGGTGGTCTCGCGCGTGCGGATCCCCCCGACGATGGTCGGCCGCGTCCTCACCGCCCTCAACACCAACCTGTCCAACTACGAGGACCGCTTCGGCCAGGTCAAGGCGCTCGGGTGAGCGAGGCCACCACGCCCCCCGGCCTCGCAGCGGGGGGCCGCTTCACGGGGTGGCACCCGACGCCGGTGCGCTACGTCGTGTGTGACGTCGACGGGACCCTGATCGGGCCCGCGGAGCTGGCGACCGACGCGGTGGCCGCCGCGGTCCGACGCGCCATGGCCGCCGGGATCCGCGTCGGGTACGCGACCGGACGGATGCGCGACGGCGTCGCCGCCCTCCAGGCCCAGCTCGGCGCCGACGGCCCGCACGTGCTCCACAACGGCGCGGAGGTCCGGGTGGACGGGACCACCATCGCCACGTGGAGCCTCACCCCGGACCAGGTCGACCACCTGCTGGAGATCGCCCGCGGTCACGACGACGTCTACCTCGAGGTGTACGGCACCTCAGGGTTCCACGTCTCCTCCTGGGACGAACGGGCACGGCCGCACTGGGAGCTGCTGCGCACCGAGCCGCTGAGCGTGCTGCGACGTGCGGCGGACCTCGGTGACACCCCGGTGCCCAAGGCCACCTTCACGACCTTCACCGCGGCGGCACGCCACTGGCTGGACGCAGCGCTCGCCGACGTGGACGCCGAGCTCGGCACCGCGGGTTCGCCGCGCACCCCGGGGCTGGTGTTCACCAACGTCAACCAGCCCGGTGCCACCAAGGGTGCGGCCGTGCAGCGTGCGGCCGAGCACCTCGGTGTGCCGCTGTCCGAGGTCGCCGCCGTGGGTGACGCCGCCAACGACCGGTCGATGCTCGAGCGCGTCGGAACGGCCGTGGCCATGGGGCAGGCACCGCCGGAGATCCACGCAGCGGCGCACCTGGTGACCGGCCCGGTCGATCAGGACGGGCTCGCCCTGGTCCTCGACACGCTCGTCGGCGCGGCTCAGCCCTTGCCGGGGACCTGATAGTTCGGTGCCTCGTGGGTCACGTCGAGGTCGTGGACGTGGGACTCGGCCGCACCCGCGGCCGTCTGCCGGGTGAAGCGGGCCCGCTGTACCAGGCTCGGCAGGTCGGCGGCACCGAGGTAGCCCATCCCGGAACGGATCCCGCCGGCGAGCTGCTGGGTGACCTCGGCCACCGTGCCGCGGTACGGCAGCAGTCCGGACACCCCCTCGGGGACCAGCTTGGCGGCCTGGCGTGCCTCGGCGGCGCTGCCCGCGACGCGGTCGTCGTTGCTCTGGAAGTAGCGGTCCGCGGAACCGGACCGCATCGCGTCGATGGAGCCCATGCCGCGGTACTCCTTGTAGCGGCGACCACCGACCAGCACGAGCTCGCCCGGGGACTCGTCGGTGCCGGCGAGCAGGTTGCCGACCATCACCGCCGTGGCACCCGCGGCCAGGGCCTTGACGACGTCACCGGAGTAGCGCACCCCACCGTCGGCGACCGTGGCGACCCCGAGCTCGGCGCCGGCCCGGGCCGCTTCCAGCACCGCGGTGAACTGTGGCACGCCCACGCCGGTCACGACCCGGGTCGTGCAGATCGAGCCGGGCCCCACGCCCACCTTGACCACGTCGGCGCCGTGGTCCACGCAGGCACGGACCCCGTCGGCGGTGGCGACGTTACCCACCATCAGGGCGACCTCCGGGTGGCGGTCCTTGAGCTTGGCGGCGAACTCGAGGATCCCGGCGGAGTGTCCGTGCGCCGAGTCGATCGCCAGCAGGTCGACCCCGGCAGCCGCCAGCGCGTGGGCGCGGTCCTCACCGTCCGCGCCGACGCCGACGGCTGCGGCGCACAGCAGGCGACCCCGGGTGTCCTTGGCCGCCTGCGGGTACTTGCGCACCTTCTCGATGTCCTTGAAGGTGAACATGCCCGTGAGGCGTCCGTCCTCGCGGTCCACGATCGGCAGCTTCTCGACCCGGGCTTCCTGCATCAGATCGCGTGCCTGATCGAGGGTGGTGCCCGGCGCCGCGGTCACCAGGCCGTCAGCGGTCATGTAGCGGTTGACCGGTGCCCCCGGTTCCGCACCCAGCCGGAGGTCCCGGTTGGTGACGATGCCCACCAGGCGCCCCTCACCGTCCACGACGGGGAACCCGGACACGCGGTAGCGCGCCATCAGCTCGAAGGCGGTGTCGACCGGGTCCTCGGCGCGCAGGGTGACGGGATCGACGATGAACCCCGACTCCGAACGCTTCACCGACTCCACGATCGCGGCCTGGGCGTCGGGCGGAAGGCTCTTGTGGACGACACCGAGCCCACCCTGCCGGGCCATGGCGATCGCCATGTCGGCCTCGGTGACCTTGTCCATCGCCGCCGACAGCACGGGCAGCTGCAGGCGCACCTGCGGGTGCAGCTCCACGGAGAGGTCGACGTCGCGGGGCAGGACCGCGGAGGCCTGCGGGAGCAGGAGCACGTCGTCGTAGCTGAAGGACTCGGTGATCTCGAGCACGGGCCGGATCCTGACGGTGAGCGACCGTGCCCACCGTACCGCCCGACCCGCCGCGACCGCGTGCAGCCGCCCCGTCCCCGCCGCCACCGGCCAGCGCCCCCGTGGTCCCGAAACCCCCGCATGGGATCCCACCGCGCACCGCTCGCCGCCCTCCTGGCGCTGGTGGTGGGTGCCTGCGCCACCGTGGATCCCACGACGGGGCCGGCCACGCTCCACCTCGGCGACAGCCGGTTGGAGCTCGAGGTCACCGCGTGCAGCCTGGTGGCCGGCCGGTTGCTGGAGGCGCTGCCGGAGGGTGGCGCGGAGGTGACCGTGGTCGCCGAGGGCACCGACGAGGACGGCGACCCCGTGCGCGTGACGGCGCGGCGCGGGACGGACGTGGTGGCACCCCACCGCTTCGAGCTGCTCGAGATCAGCCGCGGCGAGGTCAGCGAACAGCTCCAGGTCATGGTCGTCCTGCGGGGCTATGACCGGACGGAGGGCACCTGGAGCCAGGTCGACCCCGACGCACCGGGGGCACGCGTACGCGTCCCAGCGGGGCTGTTCGAGATCGACGATGCCCGCCTCGCCACCCGGGCGGCCTCGGCCGCCAGGTCGGACGGCACGGAGGTGGCGGTCGCCTTCGAGGCGGTGTGCCCTCCGCAGCTGGAGCGTGACCCGGGCGTGGCGTGAGGGCGGCGCGGCAGCGTCCGCCGGGCAGAGATCAGATGGCGCCGAGTTCCTTCAACGCGGTCTTCCAGGCCTGCTGGTCGCGGGCCTCCGGCACCGGGTTGCGGTCGGTGTAGGCGACCGTGCCGTCCTTGTCGACGATGAAGGTGCCGCGCAGGGCCAGGCCGATCGCCTCGTCGAACACCCCGTAGGTGCGTGCCACCTCGCCGTGGGGCCAGAAGTCGGACAGCAGCGGGAACTCGAAGCCCTGCTCGTGGGCCCAGCGCGCGTGGGTCGGTGGTGCGTCGCAGCTGATCGCCAGCGTCTCCACCTCGTCGTTGCGGAACGCCTCGATGGAGTCCCGGATCTGGCACATCTCCCCCTCGCACACCCCGGTGAAGGACAGGGGGTAGAAGACCACGACCACGTGCTTCTTGCCGCGGTAGTCGGAGAGCCGGACCGGCTGGTTGGTCTGGTCCTTCAGCTCGAAGTCGGGTGCGTGGTCACCGATTTGCACGCTCACGTGGGTCTCCTCGCGCGCCGGGAGCGGACGCGCAGTGCAGGCGGGTCGGAAGGTCACACGGCCGGTACGAAGCTACCGGGCGGCCAGGATCACTCCGGTCCGGCAGCACCCCGGCCGCGCTCGGCCCGCGGCGGGGGCGGGTGCAGGCCCCCGAGCTCCTCCTCGAGCTCCGGGAAGGGCTCGTTCTCCACCAGCTCGTCCGACTCCGGATCCAGCTCCGGCTCGCGTCGCACCGGCTGGACGGCGGAGGAGGGGAACCGCTCCAGCGGGCCCTTGGGTTCGGCGTCCCAGGTCCCGAAGGTCAGGGGCGTCTGGAGGTAGAGGGCGATCAGCCGGGCGGTGGCCATGACCGCGTCGAGGTGGGTGCGCTCGTGCCCGTGGGTGGCGTCCACCCCGAAGCCGATCAGCGCGGCCCGGGTCTCGGCACCGGCCTCCAGCGCCGCGGCCACATCGGAGCGGTAGTAGCGGAACACGTCCCGGTTGACCTCGAGGCCGTGGGCGCGCCCGAGCGCGTGCAGCCGCCGGCTGAGGTGGTAGTCGAAGGGGCCGTGCAGGTCCTGCATCGCGATGGTGACCCCGGTCTCCGTGGAGTGCTGTCCGGGGGCGACCACCGCGGAGTCCACCGACACCATCTCCGCCACGTCGTGGTCCAGCCCGCTGGAGGCGCCGTGACCGACCTCCTCGGCGATGGTGATGAGCAGGTGGGCGCCGACCTCCAGGGGGGCACCGCTGTCGACCACCGCCTTGAAGGCCGCCAGCGCGGCGGCCACACCCGCCTTGTCGTCGAGGTGGCGGGAGGTGACGAAGCCGGAGCGGGTGATGACCGGGTAGGCGGTCTGGGCGACGTGGTCACCGACCTGGATGCCGAGGTCCTGGAGATCGCCGCGGGAGTGGACCTTCTCGTCGACGCGGACCTCCACGTGCTCCCAGCCGTGGGGGTGGGTGTCGATCTCGTCACCGAAGGCGTGACCGGAGGCCTTGGTGGGCAGGATCGTGCCGGTGTAGGTGCGGTCGGGATCGTCGGTGAAGATGCTGACCCGGGTGCCCTCGGAGAACCGGGAGCTGTGGGTGCCGATCTGGGTGACGGCGAGCCGGCCGTCGTCCTTGAGCGCGGTGACCATGCACCCGATCGTGTCGGTGTGCACCACCACCGCACGGTCGAGGGGCACCCCGGGCTGGGCCCCCTCGAGCCGGGCGACCAGGGCGCCGCGGCGGGTCAGCTCGAAGGACAGCCCGATCTCCTCCAGTCGTTCACCGACGTGCTGCATGATCACGTCGGTGCGGCCGGTGGGGCTCGGGATGCGGAGCAGTTCGAGCAGCACCTCCTGCATCCAGGTGCTGTCGATGGTCAGGTCGGTGGCGGGCGGTGGCGGCGTCATGCGGTCCACGCTACCGCGTCACGCGCACAGCCCTCATCGCCGGGGACGAGGTCGGTGCTGCGAAGGCCGGGGCGGCGGGTCTTGAGCGACGCCCCGCGGCTGCCGATGGTCACCACATGCCCCACGCACCGGCCACCCGCACCGCACGACCTTCCCTGCCGGAGGTCCTGGCCGGCGTGCCCCGGACCGCTGAGGAGCGGTGGCGGACCGAACGGATGATCCAGCGGGTGCGCGCCGCGGCGATACTGCTCGCCATCGGGCTCAGCCTGCACGTGGGCGGCGGACCGGGCGGTCGGTTGTGGGTCGCCGTGGTGGTGCTCGCGCTCACCCTGGGAGCGGTCGAGCTCGGCTTGCGCCGGCCCCCACGCATCCGCCCGCTCCAGCGGATCGGCGTGGTGGCCTTCTGCGGTGACACCCTGGCCACGGTCGTGACGCTGTGGACGATCGCGGCGGACCCGACCGATCCGATCGTGACCCTGACGTTGCTGCTCGGTGTCGAGGCTGCGCTGCGCTGGCAGCTCGGTGGTGCACTGCTCGGCGGTGCACTCGGCAGCGCCCTGGCGACCCTCTGGCTCTCCCGGGCGCACGACGAGATGTTCGGCAGCCCCCCGCCGGTGGAGTACCTGGTCTTCCGGGGCGGGTCGAACCTGCTGCTGGTCGTCCTGGTGGGCGCGATCGTCCGGGAGCTGGACCGCTCGCGGCATCACGCGGCCACGGTGCTGGCACTCACCCCGGAGCTCATCGTCACCCTGGACGCCGAGGACCGCATCACCTCCGCGAACCCGGCTGCGGGGACGCTGCTCGGCGAGGAACCGGCCGATCTCCTCGGCCGGCGGTGGGACGAGCTGACGATGGACGCCCGTGACGGCGCGTTGGCGCACCGGCCGGCCGAGGGGCTCCTGCGGAGCCAGCTGCGCCACGCGGACGGCACCGCCCGCTGCTTCGAGCTGAGCGTGCGCGACGATCCCGGCAAGGGCCGGCGCTACCTGGTCGGCCGCGACATCACCGCCCGCCGCGCGGCCGAACGCGAACGGTCGGTGTCGGCGCAGCGCTACCGGGCGCTGTTCGCCAACAACCCGGACGCGGTCTTCGGTTTCGACCTCGACGGGCGCATCGTCGACGTCAACCCGGCTGCGGAGGTGCTGTTCCGCCGCTCCCGCGCCGCACTGCTCGGCAGCGACGCCCTCGCGCTCATCGCCCCCGACCACCGCGAACAGGCCCGGTCGGCACTGGCGCGCACCCTCCAGGGCACCGCCCAGGAGGTCGAGGTCACCCTTAGCTTCCCGGACGGCCGCGTCGGGCACGCCGACGCCGACCTGCTGCCGATCGTGGTCGACGGCGCCGTGGTCGGGGTGTTCGGCATGGCCCGCGACATCACCGAACGGCGCCGGCGGGAGGCCTCCCTGGAGTACCGCGCCACCCATGACCCGCTGACCGGCCTCGCGAACCGCGCGTTGCTGCACCACCATCTGGAGGCGGCCGCAGCCGACCACCGTCGCCACGGGGTGCTCTTCCTCGACCTCGACGGCTTCAAGGCCGTCAACGACGCGCACGGCCACGCTGCGGGCGACGAGGTGCTGGTGGAGGTGGCACGTCGCCTCCAGGCGACGGTCCGCGACACCGACCTGGTGAGCCGCTTCGCCGGCGACGAGTTCTGCGTGCTCCTCCCCCAGGCCGATCAGGCCAGCGTCCACCGCGTGGGCGAGCGTCTGTACAGCGCCCTGGCCGCGCCGTTCCACCTCGACGGCGGATCGGTGCGCATCGGCGCCTCCATCGGTGCCGCGCTCCCGCGGCCGGACGAGGATCCCGCCGCGCTGCTCGAGCGCGCGGACGCGGCGATGTACACCGTGAAGGAGCACCGGCGGTTGCAACCTGCCGGTGCCCTGGACGTGCCCCTGCTGCTGGCGAGCTGACCCGACCCGTGACGGGCGGCGCGGCCGGGCGAGGCTGCCAGGTACCGTCGAGCGCCACGTTGCGGCCCTACGGCCACGGGTCAGATCACGAGGTGGATGGTGCGCGAGGGCGGGAACGGACCTGAGGGTGCCGACGCGACGGCGGCGCCCACCTGCTACCTCCACCCCGACCGTGCCGCGCTGCTGCGCTGCGCACGGTGCGAACAGCCGATCTGTGGCGACGACGCCATCGAGGCCCCGGTGGGCTACCAGTGCACCCGCTGCGCCGAAGGCGGGCAGCCGGTGCGCCGCATGGTCGACGTGGTCCAGAGCGCACCGGTCACCCGGGCGCTGGTCGGGGTCATCGCGGTCCTGTTCATCGTGACCAGCGCAGCCCCGGACATCACGGGGGTGTTCGGGCTCCGCCCGATCGTGCTCACCCCCGGTGGCGTGGAGGTGCTGACCGAACTGGTCGGCTGGTACGAGCCGACCGCGCTGGCGCGCGCCATCGGTGAGCCCTGGCTGCTGGTCACCAGCGGGTTCCTGCACGCCAACCTGATGCACGTCGGGTTCAACGGCCTGCTGCTCTGGCAGCTCGGGCACCTGCTGGAGCCGCTGCTCGGACGCGGCCGGTACGTGGCGCTGTACGCGGCGGGGCTGTTCGGCGGCGGGCTCGGCGTGCTGCTGGTGTCCTGGGTGTCCACCCTGGCGGGCATCAGCGGCATCGACCTCATCGCGCGCATCTTCGGCGGCAACCCGTTCCAGATCACCATCGGCGCGTCCGGTGCGGTCTTCGGGCTGATGGGCGCGGCCATGGTGGTGCTGCGGGAGCGGGGCGTGAACCCGTGGCGGACCTCCATCGGCACCCTGGTCGCCCTGAACCTGGTGCTGACCTTCGTGTTCCCCAACATCTCCGTGGGCGGTCACCTCGGCGGGCTGCTCGCCGGCGTGCTGGCCGGCAAGCTGCTGCTGGTGGACCGCCAACGTGCCGCCAGCCGACGCAACCGGGTGTTCGCCATCGCCGCCGGCATGGCCGTGCTCTCGATCGGGATCGCTGCGCTGACGGTCGGTGCCCTGACCGCCTGACAGCCCCCGGCCCGTGGCGGTCAGCCGGCCGGCTCCTCCGTCCGGTGGTCGGCACCGCCGGTTCCGGGTTGCCAGCCCCGCGGCAGCGCCCGGGTGCCGGGGAACAGCAGGTCCACGAACCGCTCGGCGGTGGGCTGCGGCTCGTGGTTGGCCAGACCGGGGCGCTCGTTCGCCTCGATGCACACGTACCCGGGCCCCGTGACGTCGGCGACCAGCAGATCGAGCCCGACGACGGGGATGGCCAGCACCTCGCTGGCCCGGACGGCGGCGCGTGCCAGGTCCGGGTGCAGGCGCTCGGTGACGTCGTGGATCGTCCCGCCGGTGTGCAGGTTGGCGGTGCGGCGCACGGCGAGATCCACCCCGGCATCGAGGACGTCCTCGAGGTCGTAGCCGGCCTCCTCCACCGTGCGGATCGTCGCGTCGTCGAGGGGGATGGTGGACTCACCCCCGGTGGCCGCCGCACGTCGCCGGGAGGTCGCGGCGATCAGCTCCCCGATGGTGTGCTCGCCGGTGCCGGTCACCGTGGCCGGCAGCCGCACCGCCGCAGCCACCACCTTGTGATCGATGACCACGATCCGCAGATCATCGCCGGTCACGTACTCCTCGAGCACCACCTCCGGGCAGAAGCGCTCGGCCAGGGCGACGGCGTCGACCAGCTCCGCCTCCGTGCGGACACCGACGGTGATCCCGCGGCCCTGCTCGCCGCGGGCCGGCTTTACCACCACCTCGTCGTGCTCGGCGAGGAACGCCAGGTCCTCCCCGTCGTGGGTGGCGACGCGCCCGTCGGGGACCCGCAGCCCCGCGTCCGCGAGCAGACGCCGGGTGAGCCGCTTGTCATCGCAGCGGCTGAGCGCGACGGCGTTGGTGAGCTCCGACAGCGACTCACGCGTGTGCACCGTGCGGCCGCCGTGGGCGAGCTTGAGCAGGCCGGACTCGGCGTCCACCACGTGCACGGTGATCCCGCGCCGCAACGCCTCGTCGGCGACCAGCCGCGCGTAGGGGTTCAGGTCACCGATGCCCTCAGCGGGCGCGGCGGCGAACAGCCGCTCGTTGATCGGGTTCTTGCGCTTGACGGCGAACACCGGCACCCGCACGAAGCCGAGCTTCTCGTACAGGGTGATCGCCGGCACGTTGTCGTGGACCACCGACAGGTCGAGGTAGGCGCGGTTGCGACCCTGGTACCGCTCAGCGAGGGTGCGCACCAGGGCACGGCCCACGCCGGGGCGCGTGGTCTGGGGGTCGACGGCCAGACACCACAGGCTGGTCCCCCGTTCGGGGTCGTCGAAGGCGTAGGTGTGGTCGACGCCGGTGACGGTGCCGATCACCTCGCCGGTGTCGGTGTCCTCCGCGACGAGGTAGGTGAAGGTCTGGGTGAGCTGGTTGCGCCACAGCGTCGCCGTGGGTGCGGTGACCATCCCCGCCTCGGTGTAGATCCGGTTGACCGCGTCGGCGTCGGCTTCGCTGGCCATCTTGCGGACCACCACGCCGCGCACCGGGGTCCGCTCGGCACGCAGCAGGTGCAGCCACAGGCGGTAGGTGTGGCTGGGGTCGATGAACAGCTCCTGGGGTGCCTTGGACACCAGCACGTGGGGCTCCCGCACGTACATGCAGATGTCACGCCGCCCCGGCTCCTCCTTGGCCACCTCGTCGAGCAGGCGGTCGTGGTCGGCGAAGGTCTGCCCGAACAGCAGCCGGCCCCAGCCGCACTCCAGGGCGACGTCGGGGGCGATGTCGGCGGCGGGGCTGCGTGGCTGGCCCTGCCAGGGGCTGGTGGACAGGGACCGGTCGTAGCTGGCGGCGCCGGCGGCCTGGCCGCTGCGCCGGAGCGACCGGGCGCTGCGGCCGTCACGTTCCGGCGGGCGGCTCTCCATGACAGGCTCCTGGTCGGTCACGGTGCGGGCGGGACCGGGGTGCGCCGAACGGCCGGCGGGTGCGGGTGGTGCCAGCGACGCGGGTGCCGCGTCGGGTCAGGGGCGCACGTCGTGGGACTGCAACCACAGCTCCAACAGCGCGAGCTGCCACAGCTTGTTGCCCCGCAGCGCGGTGAGCTCCTCGTTGGGGGCGGCCAGCAGGCGGTCCACGTAGGCGTCCTGGTACAGCCCGCGCTCCCGGGCCTCCGGGGCGTGCAGGGCGTCGCGGACCAGGTCGAGGTAGGGGCCCTGGAGGTACTTCAGCGCCGGCACCGGGAAGTAGCCCTTCGGGCGGTCGATCACCTCGCCCGGGATCACGCGCCGGGCAGCCTCCTTGAGCACGCCCTTGCCCTCCTGCGCCAGCTTCAGCTCCGGTGGGACCTGGGCGGCGATCTCGAGCACCTCGTGGTCGAGGAAGGGCACGCGGGCCTCCAGCCCGGCGGCCATGGTCATGTTGTCGACCCGCTTGACGGGGTCGTCGACCAGCATGATCTGCGAGTCCAGGCGCAACGCCATGTCCGTGGCGGTCTCCGCCCCGTCCCGCAGGAAGTGCTGCTCCACCAGCGTCCGGGAGACGTCCTCCTCGATGCGGTGCTCGGGTCGCAGCACCTCGGCCATCTCCGCGTGGGGACGGTCGAAGAACGCGGCGTGGTAGCGGTCGACCGCCCGCGCGACGAGCTCCTCGCGGGAGGCGCCCGGCCCGAGCTGGTCGGTGAGCGCCTGCATCGGTGGGTACCAGTGGTAGCCGGCGAACACCTCGTCAGCGCCCTGACCGGACTGCACGACCTTGACGTGCCTGGCCACCTCCTGGGACAGCAGGTAGAAGGCCACGGCGTCGTGGCTGACCATCGGCTCGTTCATGGCGTGGATCGCGTCGCCGAGCGCCGGCAGCATCCGCTCGGTGCCGATGCGGATCTGGTGGTGCTCGGTGGCGAACCGGCGGGCGATGACGTCGGAGTACGTGAACTCATCGCCCTCCTCGCCACCGGCGGCCTCGAAGCCGATCGAGAAGGTGTTGATGCCGGTCTGCCCGGCCTCGGCGAGCAGGCCGACCACCATCGAGGAGTCCAGCCCGCCGGACAGCAGCACGCCGACGGGGACGTCGGCCACGGTGCGCCAGTCCACGGCGCGGCGCATCGCGTCGAGGACCGCGTCCTCCCAGTCCCGCTCGCTCCAGTCCGCCTTGTCGGGATCGCGGGTGAAGTCGGGGCGCCAGAACTCCGTGTCGGTGACCACACCGTCGGGCTCGATGGCCCGGGTGGTGGCCGGTGGGAGCTTGCGCACACCGGCGAGGATGGTGTGGGGGGCGGGGACCACCGCGTGGAAGCTGAGGTAGTGGTGCAGGGCGGCGGGGTCGATGGAGGTGTCGACCTCGCCGCCGGCGAGCAGCGCCGGCAGGGTGGAGGCGAACCGCAGCCGGGCGCGCGTCTCGGCGAGGTAGAGGGGCTTGATCCCGAACCGGTCCCGGGCCAGGAGGCTGCGGCCGGTGTCACGCTCATGGAGCACGAAGGCGAACATGCCCTGGAGCCGGTCGACGAACCGGTCCCCCCAGGCGTGGTAGGCCTTCAGCACCACCTCGGTGTCGGAGGTGGAGAAGAACCGGTAGCCGCGCTCGGCCTCCAGCTCCGCCCGGAGCTGCTGGTAGTTGTAGATGCAGCCGTTGAAGGCGATGGTCAGGCCGAGCTCGGGGTCGTGCATCGGCTGGTTGCCGCAGGACGACAGATCGATGATGCGCAGCCGCCGGTGGCCCAGCGCGATCGGGCCCGAAGACCACAGGCCCTCACCGTCGGGGCCGCGGTCGGACATCGTCGCGGTCATCCGGCTGACCGCTGCGACATCAGGGCGTGCACCGTCGAGTCGGAGCTCACCACTGAAGCCGCACATGCCGGGTCCTCGCGTCGCTGGTCGGGGCGTCGGTCACACGGGCAGCCGCCTCGCGGTCACCCTCGGGCGGCGCCTGCGCTCGCAGGGTAGGGGCTGACGGCTGCGTCCTCTCCGGGAAAGGGGGCCCCGAGGTGCAGGTGTCGGCCGTGGCTGGCGGCTGCGTGCGTGGCGGACGGCGGCGGAGGGCCCGGCCGCCGCGCAGTAGCGTGGCGCGGCCACGCGCAGATGGAGCCACGCCGTGCCGTCCTTCCAGCTCGTCGACGCCTTCACCGATGCCGCCTTCGCGGGCAACCCGGCCGGTGTCGTGCTCCTCGAGGACGGCCCGGTGGACGCCGCGTGGGCCCAGCGGGTCGCCGCCGAGGTGGGCGCCTCGGAGACGGCCTTCCTGTGGCCGCAGCCGGCAGCGGACACCGGTGACGGGCCGTGCACGTCCGCTGGCGACGGCCGGGGGTCCGTCTGGGGGCTGCGCTGGTGGACACCGGCCACCGAGGTGGCGCTGTGCGGGCACGCCACCCTGGCCGCGGCGCACGTGCTCCGGGCCCGTGGGCAGGTGACGGACGGCGCCACCGTGACCTTCACCACCCGGTCGGGTCCCCTTGGCGCGGTCGGCGAGCCGGATGGGCGCCTGTGGCTGGAGCTGCCGGCCTGGCCGGTAGCCGAACACCCGGCACCACGCGACGTGGCCGGCCTCCTCGGCGGTGTCGACGGTCGCTACCTCGGTCGGACGCGCGTCGACCAGGCCAACGACGTCATCGAGGTCGCGGACCGCAGCGCCCTGGACGCCCTGGTGGTCGACCGTGCACGTGTGGCGGCGCTCGGCAGCACGGGGCTGATCGTGTGCAGCGACGGTGACGACACCGACGTGGCGATGCGGTACTTCGCGCCGGCGGTGGGCGTCGACGAGGACCCGGTGACGGGTTCCGCGGCCTGCACCGTCGCGCCCCTGTTCGCGGCACGGCTCGGTCGCCAGGAGATCACGATCGCGCAGCGCTCGGCCCGCGGCGGGCGGTTGTGGACCCGCGTCGGCCCCCTTGAGGACACCCCGGGTGGTGCTTCGTCCGGGGCATCGGGTGTCGACCGTGGGCGGGTTGCGGTGGGCGGACACGCCGTCACCACCATCACCGGCGAGCTCCTCGGGCCCTGATCCGGCGCCGCGCACGACAGACCCCCGGTCGTGGCCAGGGCGGCACCCCGGCCCGTGCGGGTCAGACCAGGACGTCGAGGTCCAACTCCAGCCCCACCGTCCAGTTCGGGGTGTCCACCACCTCCAGGATGCGCAGGTGCCCGGCGACCGAGCAGAGCGCGTACGCGTCCTCGGGGTCCACGCCGTGCCGACCGAGCAGTTCGATCATGGCCGAGACGGCATCCCACGCACCGGCGTAGAGGTCCGGACCCACCCCCATGGTCATCCGACGGTGCGGGCCTGCCGCAGGCGGCGGCGTCACGTCCGCCGGGAGCTCGAGCTGCGGCTGGTCGATCAGCACGTCGTGGCGGACCTCCACCCGCACGAGTGCGGTCGCGGTGGTCTCCACCGCGGTGCCGCACACCTCGCCGTCGCCCTGTGCGGCGTGCGGGTCACCCAGGGAGAGCCGTGCGCCGGCCACCTCGACGGGCAGCAGCAACGTGGCGCCCGGACGGACATCGCGACAGTCCAGGTTGCCACCCACGCGCCGGGGCGGGATGACGCTGTGGGGCCCCGGCTCCGCAGGTGCGAGCCCGACCACCCCGAGGAAGGGCCGGCGCTCGAGGCGCGCGATGTCGCCGAAACGGACCTCGTCGTCACCGATGCGGGACACCACGACGTGCGGGTCGGGGAACCGGTCGGCGAGCAGACCGAAACCGGGGATGATCGCCGTCCACCCGACCTGCCCGGGGTGCACCTCCTCGACGTGCACGGCCAGGGTGTCACCGGGCTGCGCCCCTTCCACGTCGATCGGGCCCGTCAGCGGGTTCGCCGCCCCCAGATCGACGGCGGCGACGTCCGCCGCCGTCGCGTCCGGACCGAGCTGCCCACCGAAGGCGTCCTGGAGGGTCAGCTCGACCCGGTCTCCGGAGGTGACCCACCGTGCAGCGGGCAGTTCGGCGTCCCAGCCGAGGTGGCGGTGGTCGGGGTGGTGGAGGGTGTGCAACGGTGCTCCGTTGGATCGTGGGATCGGCGCGGCCGCGATCGGCGCGGCCGGGATCGGGGCGCCCGGGATCGGCGCGGGCGGGATCGGCGCGCCCGGGGAGGGTGGGAGGACGCGGGGCTCCGCGGCGAGCCGTGACGGCCCCGGCAGGGTAGTCGCCACCGGGAGACCTGCCGCCGCTCGGTACGCTGACGGCGTGCTGCGTGACCTGCTGCGACCCTCGGCGATCCTCTCCCACCTCCTCGTGGCGGTGGTCGTGGTCACCTGCGTCGGCTTCGGGCAGTGGCAGCTCGATCGCCTGCAGGAGGTGCGCGAGACCAACGCGCGCCTCGAGCAGCGCCTCGCCGCCGAACCCGCCGACCTCGCCAGCCTCGCCGACCCCGGCACCACCTCGGCGGCGTCGGTGGATCAGGCGGAGCTCGAGTTCCGCCGCGTCGCGGTCAACGGCACCTTCCGCCCCGAGGAGGAGGTGCTCCAGCGCAACCGGTCCTACCGCAACCAGACCGGGTTCCACGTCCTGACCCCCCTGGAGCTCGAGAGCGGAGGGGTGGTCCTGGTGCGGCGCGGCTGGGTGCCGTCCAGCCTCGACAGCCCGCCGGTCGACCAGGCCCCGCCACCGGCCGGCGCGGTCTCCGTGGTCGGCGTGCTGGAACGACCCGTCGACCAGCCCGGCTTCGGTCCCCAGGACCCCGACGAGGGCGTGCTGGAGCGCGTCTTCCACACCGATACCGCCCGGCTCGACCGACAGGTGGACGGCGAGCTGTTCCCGATGGTGCTCCGCATCGACACGGAGCTGGACAACCCCACCGACGACCAGCTGCCCTTCCCCGTCGGCTCGCCCGAGCTGGATGAGGGCAGCCACTTCTCGTACACGGTGCAGTGGCACAGCTTCGCCGTCCTGGCGCTGATCACCTACGTCGCGTGGTGGTGGCACCACCTGCGGCGGCGTCCCGCGGAGGCGGAGCGCGACGGTGGCCCCGGGGCGGAGGGGGCAGCCGGCCCGGACGCCGGGGGCGGGGCAGCCGGCCCGGGTGCTGGAGACGGGGCCCACACCGGCGACCGGGCCATCTCCAGCAGCTGACCCGCGGCAGCAGCCGAGGGGTCGATGTGCCCTGCACAGCGTCGTTCCCGCCTGCCACGCTCGATCGTGGGAAGGTGGCGAACCGGGAGGCGACGCCATGGGCCAGGGCCACGTGCACGACGTTGTCATCATCGGCGGCGGCGCGACCGGGGCGACCCTGGCCCGCGCGCTGTCGCGCTTCGACCTCGACGTCGTGCTGCTGGAGGCGACCGCGGAGGTGGCCTTCGGGGTGTCGAAGGCCAACAGCGGCATCGTCCACTCGGCGATGCACGCCTCGCCGGACACCCTCAAGGGTCGGCTGGAGTACCCCGGCAACCTCGGCTGGCGCACGCTGCACGAGGAGCTCGGTTTCGGGTTGAACCCGGTCGGTGAGGTTCTGGTCGCCCTCGACGACCAGCAGCTCACCAAGATCGAGACGATCCGCCAACAGGGTGTCCGCAAGGGCGTCCCGGGTACCGAGCCCTGGACCGCCGAGCGCACCCTGGATGCGCAACCCAACCTCTCCCGGGAGGTCAAGGGTGCGGTGTGGGCGCCGACGGCGTGCGTCTTCAACCCCTACGAGGCGGTGATGCTGGTGGCCGATGCGGCCCGACGCAACGGGGTGCGCATCGAGGTGGAACAGCCGGTCATCGCGATCGATCCGCCGACCCCCGACGACGCGGGCGCACCCCTGGTGCTGCACACCCCCACCGCCGCCTGGCGGACCCGGTTCGCGGTCAACGCCGCGGGGCTGTTCGCCGACGACATGGCGGAGCTCGCGGGCGTGCGTGACTTCACCATCCTGCCCCGCAAGGGCGAGGAGTACCTGCTGGACAAGCGCCTCTCCGGCGTGGTGACCAGCATCATCTTCCCCTGCCCCACCCCCGTCTCCAAGGGGACGCTGGTCAACCCCACGGTCGACGGGACCATCATGGTGGGCCCCACCGCCCAGACCGTGGACGACAAGTACGACACCACCACCAGCGAAGCCGGTGCCGCCCAGGTGTTCTCCAACGCCCGCAAGCTCGTCCCGGCGATCAGCGACCGTGACGTCATCGCCGAGTTCGCGGGGCTGCGACCCGTCTCCGACACCGAGGACTTCATCGTCGGCCCCACCGAGCGACCCGGGTTCATCAACGCCGCCGGCATCCAGTCGCCCGGCCTGACCGGTGCCCCGGCGCTGGCGGACATGCTCGTCGACATCCTGGCCGACGAGGGACTGGCGCTGACCGAGAAGGCCGACTGGGACCCGACCGCCCCGCACCCGGTGAAGTTCGCCCAGCTGTCCACCGACCAGCAGCGGGATCTGGCGGCACGCGACCCGCGCTACGCCCAGCTGGTGTGCCGGTGCGAGATCGTCACCGAGGCGGAGATCCGCGACGCCCTCGAACGGGGTGCACACACCCTGGACGGGCTGAAGTTCAGGACCCGTGCCGGCATGGGCCGGTGCCAGGGGGGCTTCTGCACCTGGCCCTGCATGCAGCTGCTCGCCGAACACCTCGACGTCCCCATCACCGAGGTCACCAAGCGGGGCCGCGGGACCTGGCTGATCCGCGAGCGTGAGGACCAGCCCGTGGCAACCACCAGCACAGGAGGGTGAGCGATGCCGGTCACCGCTGCAACCCGCCACCTCGACGACCGGTACCAGGTCACCATCGTCGGCGCAGGCCCTGCCGGGCTGGCTGCCGCTGTCGCGGCGCGTGAGCAGGGCGCGGAACGCATCCTGCTCGTGGACCGTGACGCCGAGCCGGGCGGCATCCTGCGCCAGTGCATCCACTCGGGGTTCGGGCTGCAGGCCTTCTCCGAGGACGTGACCGGCCCGGAGTACGCCCACCGCTTCGTGGAGCGGGTGCTGGAACGGGACGTGGACGTCCTCACCGACGCCTACGTCACCGACGTCTCCCGGGATCTGCGGGTCAAGCTGATGTCGCCGTCCACGGGGGTGACCTCGGTGGAGACCGGGGGGGTGGTGCTCAGTACCGGCGCGCGCGAACGGACCCGGGCCCAGATCCGCATCCCGGGCGAGCGGCCGGCCGGGGTGATGACCGCCGGACTCGCGCAGAAGATGGTCAACCTGCACGGCTACCTGCCAGGGCAACGGGTGGTGATCCTCGGCTCCGGCGACATCGGGCTGATCATGGCCCGGCGGCTGATCCTGGAGGGTGTGGAGGTCCTCGGCGTCTTCGAGCTCCTCCCCCACCCGAGCGGGTTGGGACGCAACGTGGTCCAGTGCCTCGACGACTTCGGCATCCCCCTCCACCTGTCCACCACCGTGATCGACATCCACGGCCACGACCGTGTCGAGCGGGTCACCGTGGCGCCCGTGGACGAGGAACGCAGACCGCTCACTGACCAGGCGTGGGACATCCCCTGCGACACCGTGCTGCTGTCGGTGGGCCTGATCCCCGACGGGGAGCTCGCACGGCAGCTGCACCTGAGCCTGGACCAGCGCACGGGCGGGCCGGTGGTGACCAGCACCTACGAGACGTCGCTGCCCGGCGTGTTCTCCGCGGGCAACAACCTGCACATCAACGACCTGGCCGACTGGGTCAGCCAGGAGGCGAACGTCGCGGGTGCGGCAGCGGCGGACGTGGCGCTCGGGCGGGTGCGCGCACGCCAGGACGTCGCGGTCACCCCGGGTACCAACGTGCGCTACGTCGTGCCCCACACCCTGTCGACCGACCTGACCCAGACCGTGTCCTTCCGGGTGAAGGAGCCGATCTACGGCGACACGATCCTGCGCGTCGGTGAGGCCCACCGCCGGAAGGTCCGGGCGGTGGTCCCGGCGGAGATGGTCACGATCAAGCTGGGGCCGAAGGTCCTGGAGTCCTTCGCCGGCGAGACGCTGCGGGTCGATGCGATCCCCGCTGCGGCGGCCGATGACCTCGCTGCGGCGGGCGACGACGAGCAGTAGGAGGACGCGATCATGGGCGAACACCGCCACACCGCGACGATCGATGCGGGCGAGAGCGACACCTTCGCCTACCTGTGCACCGGCTGCCCGCTCGGCTGCCGGCTCGAGGTCGACGTCGTCGACGGTGACGTCATCGAGGTACGCGGCTTCTCCTGCAAGAAGGGCGAGCGGTACGGCGCGCAGGAACACACCGATCCACGGCGGGCCGTGTCCACCACGGTGTGGCTGGTCGGCGGGCCCGTGGAGCGGCTGCCGGTCCGTGCTGCGGAGCCGGTGCCCAAGGACGCCGTCCTCTCGCTGGTGCGCGAGCTGCACGGGCTCGAGGTGCACGCACCGGTGGAGGTCGGCCAGACCATCGCCACCGACGTGGCCGGGACCGGCATCGACGTGATCGCCACCCGCGCGGTGCAGCCGAAGGAACAGCTGCCCGTCGCCGGCTGACGCCGGCGGCCGCGGCCACCCCCGTCCCGCCGCGGACCCGACCGCACCGCCAAGAGCCGCGGACGTGGCAGACTGCCCGGCATGACCTCGTTCGCGATCGCTGCCGTGGACCGCGACGACCTCGGTTTCGTCCACGCGATGCTCTACGAGGCCGCCTTCTGGCGTGCCGGCACGGACCGTCCACCGCTGGACGCTGCGCTGCGGGAACCGGACCTCGCCCGCTACGTCCGGGAGTGGGGGCGGCACGGCGACGACGGCCTGGTCGCCTGGATCGGCGAACACCGCGTCGGCGCCGTGTGGGTGCGACGCTTCGATGACGATGACCACGGCTACGGCTACGTCGACGAGGACACGCCGGAGCTCAGCATCGCCGTGGGCGTCGAGCACCGCGGGCGCGGGATCGGCCGGTGCCTCGTCGCGGCGATGCTCGTCCAGCTCCGGCTCCGTGGGTGCGATCAGGTCAGCCTGAGCGTGGAACGCGACAACCCGGCACTGCAGCTGTACGAGCAGATGGGGTTCACACCGCTGACCGGCACCGACGGTGCGGTGACGATGGTGCGGTCCCTGTCGTAGGACCCGCCGTCGCCCCCTCCACGGCAGCCAGGAGTACGCCGAGCCGACCGGGGAGTGCACGGATACGCATCGCGGTGCGCCGCACGGAGGAGGTGGGGACGGCGCCGGCTCAGCCCCGGCGGATCGCCGTCACACGGTCCCTCGCCTCCGCGACCGGGACGTCCTCCCGCTCCCCCGTGCGCCGGTCCCGTACCTCGACGACCCCGTCCGCGAGCCGCTTGCCGACGATCACGATGGTCGGGACGCCGAGCAGCTCCGCGTCCCGGAAACGCACCCCGGGGCTGAGCTTGGCACGGTCGTCGAGGAGGACATCGATGCCCATCGCATCCAACTCCGCGGCCAGCTCCTCGGCAGCGGTGGCGGTGTCCTCGCCCTTGCCGGCGTTGACCAGATGGACGTCCGCCGGAGCGACCTGGCGCGGCCAGCACAGCCCCAGCTCGTCGACGGTGGTCTCGGCGATGGCCGCGACCGCCCGGGACACCCCGATGCCGTACGAACCCATGGTCACCGTCACGAGCTTGCCGTGCTGATCAAGGACCTGCAGTCCGAGCGCATCGGCGTACTTGCGGCCGAGCTGGAAGATGTGGCCGAGCTCGATACCGCGGGCGAGCTCCAGCGGGCCGGAGCCGTCGGGCGCCGGATCGCCGTCCAGCACCTCCGCAGCCTCGATCGTGCCGTCGGGCGTGAAGTCCCGGCCACACACCAGGTCGAAGACGTGGTGGCCGTGCTGGTTCGCCCCGGTCACCCAGCGGGTGCCCTCGACGACGCGGGGATCGACCAGGTAGCGCACGCCGCTGGCCGAGTCCTCGCCGAGCGCTTGCGGTCCGATGTAGCCCTTGACCAGCGCCGGGTACGCCGCGAAGTCCGCGTCGGTGAAGGGCTCGACCACCGCCGGTTCGACCTGGGCCTCCAGCCGCTTGGTGTCCACGTCCCGGTCGCCGGGCACGCCGACGACCAGGGGCGTGCGTTCCCCGTCGAGGTTGCGGAGCATGACCACGACGTTCTTGAGGGTGTCGGCCGCCTGCCAGCGCCGGTCCTGGCGGGGGAAGTGCTCGTTGGCGAACGCGACCAGGGTCTCGATCGTCGGGGTGTCGGGGGTGTCCTCGACGTGGGCGGCGGGCACCTCGTCGTAGGGCAGCGCGTCGGGGACGGGGGTCACCACCGCTTCGACGTTGGCGGCGTAGCCACCGGACGAGCGCACGAAGGTGTCCTCCCCCACCGGGGTCGGGCACAGGAACTCCTCCGAGCGCGACCCACCCATCGCCCCGGACATCGCGGAGACGATCACGTAGTCCAGCCCCAGCCGGTCGAAGGTGGCGATGTAGGCGTCACGATGCTGCTGGTAGGAGGCCTCCAGGCCCTCGTCGTCGACATCGAAGGAGTAGGAGTCCTTCATCGAGAACTCCCGCGCCCGGAGCAGCCCGGCCCGGGGTCGCGCCTCGTCGCGGTACTTGGTCTGGATCTGGTAGAGGCTGAGCGGCAGGTCCTTGTAGGAGGAGTACAGGTCCTTGACCAGCAGCGTGAACATCTCCTCATGGGTCGGCGCGAGGAGATGGTCGTTGCCGCGACGGTCGCTGAGGCGGAACAGCGTCTCCCCGTACTCCTCCCACCGCCCCGACAGCTCGTAGGGCTCCCGGGGCAGCAGCGCCGGGAAGTGCACCTCCTGTGCCCCCATCCGGTCCATCTCCTGGCGGATGATGGCCTCGACCTTGCGGAAGACGAGGTGGCCGAGCGGCAGCCAGGTGTGCACACCCGAACCGGCGCGCCGGATGTAGCCGGCCCGCACCATGGCGGTGTGGCCGGGCAGCTCCGCGTCAGCGGGGTCGTCCCGCAGGGTGCGAACGAACAGGGTGGAGAGTCTCAGGATCACGCGATTCCGCCTTCTCGGTCATCGGCGCGGGCGGGACCGGACACAACGGGACCGGTCCGACGGCGTGGGTCGGAAGCTACCGTCGTGGCGGCCACGGTCAGCCAGGCTGCCACCACTCCCTCGGTAGCCAGCCGCATGCGGCCCGCTCCGGTTGGCGCGGCGCTTCGGGTACCACGCAGCGATGCGCAGCATCCGGACAGCAGCTGGGTCCGGCTCACACCATGGCGCTCGGATCCGGCGGCGTCGGTGCCGCCTCCAGCGGCCAGGTCAGATAGGCGTACACGTAGAACACCAGGATGACCACCACGAGCGGCGGGATCCCGACCACCAGCACGACCACCGCGACACGCACCAGGCCCGGCTGCAACGCGTGCGAGCGCGCCCACCCGCCGCACACCCCGCCGATCACCCTCGACTCGCGCGACCGCACCGGCCGCTCGGACGTCGCAGGTAGCGGGACGCGGTCGCCGCCTCCCAGCCGGCCAGCGTGCGCGTCCCCCGCAACGCGGTCGCTGCCACCCAGCCGGTCGGCGATCGCCACCGCGATCAGCGACCCCGCAACGGTCCCCGCCGCCGGGACCCAGAGCCAGGGTTCCTCCCCGGCAACCAGCAGCCCCAGAGCATGGGCGCCGACGCCCGCGAGCGCCGACAGCGTCATCGGCAGCAGCAGCCACCACCGCCGCAGCCCGGCGGCGATGCCGACCACCGCACCCGGGAACGCCAGCAGCAGGACGATCACCGTCACGTTCACGACATCCAGCCACACGGGCGGACCCGTGGACCGGTCCCACAACCTCCAGGTCAACATCTCCACCGTCATCAGCGCCACCAACCCCGCAGGGAACAGCACCACGGCCATGAGGACCGCGATGCCGAGCAGCCGCACCCAACCTTCCACACCCCGCATCGACATCCGGATCACCCCCTCCACGATGACCTTCTCAGCGTCACCAGCGCCATCCTCCGGCGCAAGAGGCACACGACCCGCTACGGCGAGCGATGGCGGTGTTCCGCTGCGGTCAGCGCTTCCACTCGACGACGGCACGCAGCCGCGAAGCGATGTCCTGCACCGAGCGGGTGGTGGTGTCGATGACGACGTCGCTCTCCACTGCTGCCAACGCGCCTGCGAGATGGAGCGAGCGTTGCGCGTGCCACGCCGACGCTGAGCCGATCTCGCGGCGGTGCACCCGCTGCCGCAGCGTGCTGTCGTCCGCGGTCAGCCGCGCGAGCGTGATCGCAGCCCCGGGCACCGCCTGCTCGAAGGCGCGGAGCTGGCTGATCTGCTCGATGACCGTGTGCTCACCAGGTTCTTCGCGCCGGCAGCCGCGCTGTTGCGCCACACGGCAGCGAGGTTGGCCACCGCCAGCCGCTCACCGAAAGGGTCATCGCCCGGACGCGGGCCGGACTCAGGCGGCCGGACCCTACCCGCGGCTCGTCGATGGTGCGCAGGTAGGGCTGGGTCAGCATCCCGAGGTCGAAGCTGACCGTGTGCGCGAGACCGGTCGCGACGTGCACGATGCTGTCGAACCCGCGCGTGGCGGCGAGCGGCCCCACGGAGGCGACCGCTTGAGGGCGTTCACGGACCGCCGACGGGCACGGCGTCCGCGTGTGCACGCGGTGATGACGTCGGCCGCTGGAGAGGAAGGCGAACGCATGACGACGACGTACAGATGGCGCCCGGCGCGTGGCACCGGCACGGTGGCGACCCTGCTCGCACTGGTGCTGGCGATCGCCGGTTGCGGCGGGTGAGGTAACACCTGTGCCGTCCAGAGGGGCATCCGGCATCGCCGACCGATGGGGCGCCGGCCACACCGCGGCGTAGCCTCATCACGGCGACGCGCCCGAGATCGGCCACGTGCGCGCCCACCACCCCGAGGCGCTGCACGGCCCGGTCGAGGTGAGCGCGTTCCAACTCGCCGACGATGTCGACCGCCAACGGGTCAAGCAGCTGCTGCTCACCCACCTCGGCATGGCCGCGGACCAAGAACCGGGCACCGACGGCGAAGCCGCGGCGGCAACCGCCATCCTGCGACGCCTCGATCTCACCGACCGTCCCTCCGATGACGGCTGACGGAACACCCAGGACCGTGGCGAGGTGTGGGGGCTCCCGCTGGCAGTCGAGCGCATCCCATCCGGGATCCGTGCCGTCACTCCGACCTCGGCGCCGCGGTTGCGTTGCACGCGTCGGACGCCCGCCATGCGTTCTGCGGCGCCCTTCGGGTCGGAGATCCCATGGGGTTCGTCACGCTACGAGAACGGCCTGAACCCCTCGAAGCGTCACTCGCGCTGGGACGGGTCGGTGCCGCCTCCTGCAGCACGACCCCATCACGACCGTGGCGCATGGCCGGCTGTTCAGGCGCTGGTGGCCGGAGTACTTCGCGGTCGTGCTCGTCGGGGACGACGTGGTGGCGCGCGGTCAGCGTCCCGTGCGCTCTTGGAGGGCCGGGCCGGGAGGAGCTACCGGACCTCGGCTGCGACGCCGTGTCGGGCCGACCCGTCCGCGACGGATGCTCGCGAACGGCCGTGCGCCCGCCCCTGGGCTCTCGGTCCGTCGTGATGACCACCTTGCCGTACGGCGCGACGCTCCCTGACGGAAGCGAGCACCTCCGGGACCTCGTGGAGTGCGAGGGTTCCTTCGATGTGGCTGGCCACATCACCGGCGAGACAGGCGGGCACGAGGGGTTCGAAGGTCAACCCGTCCGGTTCGTGAGCGAGTGCTGCCTGCGGAGCGAGCGTGTACTCGGCGAGGCCACCCATCAGCTGGAGATCGTCGCCGTCCACCTGGTCGTCCACGGCGGAGCGGGTCACCGCATCACCGACCGCCACCACCCGCCCGGCGATGTCCGAACCCAACGTGCTGCACCTCGGTGTGCAGGCGAAGACCGACGATCGGACCGGGCGCCCCCTACGCGACCCGCTGGGACCCGTACGCCGACAGCACAGGGCATGATCGCCGACCCCGTGCCACGCCCCTCGACACGATCCCCACACAGGCTGTCCTCCACTGGATGGACCGATCGATACCTGCGTCGTACATGGGAAAGGACCCAGTAGCCGTCGCGACCCACAGCAGCACGCATCGCCGTCACTGCGGGCGAGTCCGCCGTCGGCCAGTGTGCGTGACGACATGTCGTTCGAGCACGGCGGCGGCGACGCGGAGCGTGAGAACGAGATGGGGGCGTCAACGAAGGTCAGCGGCGCGGTGGCGCCGCCGGCTCAGCCACGCTGGTCAAGCAGTCGTGCCCGGCGTTCCAGCTCCTCGTCGGTCGGCCCCTTCACGAGGCCCGTCACCAGCGCAACCAGCCCGAGTCCAACCAGCCCGAAACTCAGCAGCCCGAGGTTGGTCCGACCGGATATGTTCAGCACGGTGACCGTGTTTCCGGCGACGATGAAGATCAGGGCGACGCCGAGCCAGCGCCGCTGCCGCGGGGAGGCGGACTTCTCGGGCCGCCGCCACATCGGCGTTCGCCGGAACGACTCGAACACGAGCAGTACGGCCAGCAGCAGCCCGACCAGGTTGAGCACGAGAAGCCAGGTCACACATCCCCCATCGCAGACCCGTCGCTGGAGACGGCCCCCAGGCTACCAACGCCCGCAGCCAGCCGGCGGTGCGCATCCCCTGCGGTGCCGTGTCAGCCGCGGGTGCGCGTAGTGGCCGACACGGGCGTTGCACGGCGGTTCCAAGCGCCTTGTGGGATGCACCGTACGTACCGCTACGGCCGGGTCGCCGCTCATCCACAACACGCGGAAGTCGCTGCGACTGGCACAGCAGGTTGATGCACGCTGATTACAACTCGTGATGTACAGGAGGGGTGTCGGATGGCGCAGGTCGGGGTCGCGCAGTTCCGTCGCGAGCTGAAGGAGTGGCTCGACCGTGCGCAAGCCGGCGACGAGGTCGTGGTCACCGACCGCGGACGCCCCGTCGCCAGGCTCAGCGGCATCGACACCACGTCCCTGCTCGACCAACTGACCGCCGACGGCCAGCTCAGCCGGCCACGACACGACAGCCGACCCACGGCGCGAGGACGACGGCGGGTGTCCGCGACCGACGATGTCTCGGCGTCGGTGACGACCGAACGTGAGAACCGCCGATGACGCTGGCGTACTTCGACGCCAGCGCGCTGGTGCAGCTGGTCGTTGAGGAAGACGGCAGCGACGCCGTGGCCACGCTGTGGGACGGCGCGGATGCGGTCGTGACCAGTCGCGTCGCCCATCCCGAGGTCCGCGCCGCGCTCGCCGCCGCTCACCGAGATCAACGGCTGGACGACACCGGTCACAACGCAGCGAAGCAGAGCTGGGACGCGTTCCACTCGGCGCTGCGCATGGTCGAGGTGACCGAAGCGCTCGAGGACCGTGCTGGCGGCCTCGCCGAGGCCCACGCGCTGAGCGGGTTCGACGCGATCCACCTCGCCAGTGCGCTGACGCTCGTCGATGCGCCGGTGATCCTCGCCACGTGGGATCGCCGACTTCTCACCGCGGCACGAACCCTTGGGCTCGCCACGCTGCCCTCTGACCCTTGACGCACCCGCGCAGCGTCACGGTTTCCGGAGCGGAAGCCGACGCGCCTGCATCGCGGTCCTTCGCCGCGAGGGTCGGGGGGAGCGGCCACCGGTCGTGCCGGTCCCGCGAGCGCTCTCGACCTCCCGATACGGAGGCCGGAAGACCAGGTTGCAACGGCGGTTGTGCCTATGTAGGTCGGTTGACCAGAACGCGTGCGTGTTGCGGCGGTTGTCGCGTGGCTCGAGCGCGCCTGGACAACCTTGCCTGCTGTCTCACGCGTGATACACTTGGTCCA
>PXDB01000063.1 GCA_003565155.1 Nitriliruptoraceae bacterium
ACCTACTTCCACAAGCCGGTCTCCTCCCTCAACGCCCACGGGGGCCACGTCGTCCGACCCGAG
Organism: Nitriliruptoraceae bacterium; assembly: GCA_003565155.1. Lineage (GTDB taxonomy): Bacteria > Actinomycetota > Nitriliruptoria > Nitriliruptorales > Nitriliruptoraceae > T1Sed10-7. The sequence continues at coordinate 64 of PXDB01000063.1, forward strand.
GGGTGCGAGTGGCTGAACTACGAGGGCGAGATCGCCATCGTGATCGGTCGCACCACCCGCAACGTCTCCCCCGAGCAGGCCTGGGACCACATCGGCGGCTACACCGTGGCCAACGACTACGGCCTTCACGACTTCCGCGACACCGACGCCGGCTCCATGCTCCGGGTCAAGGGCTCCGACACGCTCTGCCCCCTCGGACCGGGGGTGGTCACCGCCGACGCCTTCGACCCCCGGGAGGGGCAACGGCTCTGGACGCGGGTCAACGGCACGGTCGTGCAGGAGGGCTCGACGGCGGAGATGACCTGGGACATGGCCTACCTGGTCGCCGACCTCGCCCGCACCATCACCCTGGAGCCGGGGGACGTGATCCTGTCGGGCACCCCCGCGAACTCCCGGCCCGTGCGACCCGGCGACGTGGTCGAGGTCGAGGTGGAGGGCCTCGGCACCCTGCGCAACACCATCGTCACCGGCCCCACCTCGATCCGGACCGATGTCGGCGCGCAGCCCACCGCCTCCGAGGAGGTGGTGAGCACGGCGCTCGGCGGCGACTGGGAGCTCAGAGGGGTACGGGCGCCACGGCGGTGACGCAGGCCGCGGGGCTCAGTCGGTCGACCCCTCCAGGATCTGGAGCGTCTTGAGGTCGGCGTGAAACTCCAGGGCGAAGTCGCCACCCTCCCGGCCGATACCGGAGATGCCGCAGCCGCCGAAGGGAGCGGTCAGGTCACGCACCAGGAAGGTGTTCACCCACACCGTCCCCGCCCGTACCGCGCGCCCGACCCGTTCCGCACGCGCCTGGGAGCCGGTGTAGACGATGGCCGACAGCCCGTACTCGGTGCTGTTGGCCAGGGCGATGGCCTCAGCCTCGTCCTCGAAGGTCTGGAAGGTCAGCACCGGCCCGAACACCTCGCGTTGCACGATCTCCGCGTCGTTGTCCCGCGGTGCGATGAGCGTGGGCGCGTAGAACAGCCCACCACCCTCGTGGAGGTGCCCGCCACGCAGGATCTCGTGCCCCTCAGCCCGGGCGCGGTCGACGAACCCGGCGATCCGCTCCAGGTGCTCGGGGTGGATCACCGGGGTGACGGTGGTCGCCGGGTCGTGCGGGTCACCGAGCACGTGGGCGTCGGCCGCCGCGTGGAAGCGTTCCAGGAAGGGCTCAGCCACCGACCGCTCGACCAGCAGCCGCGTCCCCGCCAGGCACACCTGTCCGGAGTCGTCGTACTGCCCGGCTGCCTTGGCCGCCGCAGCGTCGAGGTCCGCATCGGCGAAGACCATCAACGGCCCCTTGCCGCCGAGCTCCGCGGTGAAGGGCACGATGTTGTGCGCCGCCGTCGCACCGATCGACCGTGCGGCCTCCGGCGAGCCGGTGAAGGAGATGCGCCGCACCCGCCGGTCGGCCACCAGGGCGGCGCCCACCTCCTCGCCGATACCCTGGACGACGTTGAGCACCCCGGGTGGCAGACCCGCCCGCTCGGCGAGGTCAGCCAGCAGCGAGGCGGACAGCGGGGACCACTCCGCCGGCTTGAGGATGACGGTGTTACCGGCGGCCAGCGCCGGCGCCAGCTTCCAGGTCGCCAGCATCCAGGGTGCGTTCCAGGGCGTGATGATCACCGCAGGCCCCGCGGGCATCCGGATCACCCGGTTGCGCGTGCCCTTGGAGGACCACACCCGTTCCTCGTGGGCGGCCGCGAGGTCGGCGTAGTTGCGCAGGTTCGCCGCACCGCGGGGCACCACCCGTTCCACCAGGCTCTCGTGGCGCATGCCCATGTCGAGGCACTCCACGGCGGCGATGCGCTCCACCTCGGCGTCGATGACGTCCGCGAGACGGTGCAGGTGCGTGGCGCGCTGTCCCGCGGACAGCGCCGCCCAGCCCGGGAAGGCCACCGTGGCGGCGTCCACCGCCTGCGCGGCCGTGGCCGCGTCGCCCCGGGCGACGGAGGCCAGCCGGTGCTCCCAGTCCGCCGGGGAGCGCACCTCGAAGGTGGCCTCCGAGCCGACCCGCCGTCCGCCGATGGCGTGCCAGGTCGACACCTCCACCCCGGCGACCTCGACGCGCTCGTCCTCCATCACGGCTCCTCGTGTCGGTGTCGTCAGTGGAAGGGCAGGTACTCGTTGAGCTCCCAGTCGGTGACTGCAGCCGCGAACCGGTCCCACTCGGCCCGCTTGATGACCACGAAGTGCTCCACGAGTTCGCGTCCCACCGCGTCGACCAGATCGACGTCGGCCTCGAGCACGTCCAGGGCATCACGCAGGGTCTGGGGCGAGTGCACGACGGCGTCGGTGTTCTCCAGGCAGTCCTGGGTCTCCGCCGGTTGCAGGTCAAGTTCGCCGACCAGGCCGAGCCGGGCTGCCTGCAGCACGGCGGTGGTCGCGGTGTAGATGTTGGCGGCACCGTCGGCCATGCGGTGCTCCAGTCGCAAGCCCTCCCCCCGCTCAGGGCTGATCCGCACCGTGGTCCCCCGGTGGTCGTAGCCCCAGTTACACCAGTACCCCGACATCTGGCCCGGCCGCAGCCGCTTGTAGGAGTTGACCGTCGGTGCCAGCAGCCCGGCCATGCCCCGGTGGTGATGCATCATGCCGGCGATGCAGCGGTGGGCCAGCGGTGACAGCCCGTCCGCAGCCGCGGGGTCGTTCAGCACGTTCTCGCCGCGCTCGTCCTGCAAGGAGAGGTTGACGTGCAGGCCGCTGCCCCCGCGGTCACCCAGCGGCTTTCCGAGGTAGGTGAGCAGCAGCCCGTGGCGGTGGGCGATCTCGCGGGCCATGACCTTGAACAGGAAGGCGTCGTCGACGGCCTTGAGTGCGTCGTCGTAGTGCAGGGTCAGCTCGAACTGCGGGATGTCGTACTCGGAGTTGATGGACTCGACCGGCAGCCCGGCGTCCTCCGCCTCGCGCATGATCTCATCGAGCAGCCCGATCGGATCGACCGCGGTGCCGGTGCCGTAGACGTAGCCGCCGGGGGTCTCCCAGGGCACCCAGCGGTGCCCGTCATCGCTGCGCTGCAGGATGTAGGCCTCCAGCTCGATCCCGACCTTGGGCTCGTAGCCGAGGGCGCGCCAGTCCTCCACCGCACGCCGCAGCGCGTGCCGTGCGGACATCGGCACCGGCTCGCCCTGATGCTCGATGTCGGCGACCACCACCCCGGTGCGCGGCTCCCAGCCGCTGCGGACCTCCTCCATCGGGAAGGAGGCCCGCAGATCGGGCAGGCCCTCCAGCATCTTCGTGCCGGGCGCGGGGGTCATGTCGCGGTCGTAGCCCAGCGCGAACAGCGACAGGCAGTGGTAGGAGCCGCGCTCCGCGTAGCGGATCGGCAGGTACTTCCCGCGTGCCAGACCGAGGTGGTCGGGCCAGAGCACTCGGATGCGGTCGTAGTCGGCCATGGTGGTGTCCTCCCCTGTTCCCGGACGGACCGGTCACGGCACCGCACGTCGAGGTGGCGGCGTCGCGTCGTGGCCCCGTCCGGGAGCGCTTCGTCGTTCAGGCCGGTGTGACCTCCACCGGCAGATGCTTGATCCCGCTGATGAAGTTGGAGCGCAGGCGCTGGATGGGCCCGGCGACGCGGATGTCGCTGACACGCGGCAGCAGCTCCTCGACCACCACGCGCATCTCGAGCCGGGCGAGCCACTCGCCGATGCACCGGTGCGGCCCGCCACGCCCGAAGGCCAGGTGCTCGTTGGGGGTGCGCGTGACGTCGAACCGGAAGGGGTCCGGGAAGTGGCGCTCGTCGAAGTCGCCCGAGATCCACCACAGCACGACCTTGTCACCGGCGCGGATGTGGCGCCCGTGCAGCTCCACGTCGGTGGTCGCCGTCCGCCGGAAGTGCATCGTGACCGAGGACCACCTGAGCATCTCCTCCACCGCCGGCTCGATCAGTTCCGGGCGGGCCCGCACCAGCTCGAGCTGGTCGGGATGGTCGAGCAGCGCGAGCAGGCCCGCCGCCATCGAGTACCGCGTGGTGTCGTTGCCGGCCGCCACCATCAGGGTGAAGAAGTTGTTGAACTCCTGGTCGGTGAGGGGTTCGCCATCGATGGTGGGCGCCAGCATCTTGCTGATGATGTCGTCGCCCCCGCTGCCCCGGCGCGCCTCCGCGAGCCGCTGCGCGTACTCGAACAGCTCGATGCCGGCCGGCGAGCGGAAGGGCAGCAGCCGGAACCGGGAGGTGTCGGTCTGGTCGACCACGTGCTCGGTGAACTCCGGGTCGGTGTTGGCGATCATCTGGTCGCCTCGGGCCACGAGCCAGTCGAGGTCCTCCTCCGGCGCACCGAGCAGGCGACCGAGCATGCGCATCGGCAGCTGCCGTGCCACCTCGGTGACGTAGTCGAAGGCGCCGAGGGGGATCGCCTCGTCCAGCACCTGCTGCGCGAGGGCGCGGATGGCGTCCTCGTAGGACTGGACGGTGCGGCGGGTGAAGCCACCCTGGACCAGGCGCCGGAGCCGCGTGTGCTCCGGGGGGTCCATCTCCATCATGGTGCGGCGCGCCTCCGTCTCCTCGGCGTCCATGTCCTCGAGACGGATGCCCTGGCGCGCGGTGAAGGTCGCGAAGTCCCGGTTGGCGGCGATGATGTCGTCGTAGCGGGTCAGCGACCAGAAACCCCGACCGTCCCGCTCCTCCCACCACGAGACCGGATCCTCGTCGCGCAGGCGCTGGAAGGTCGCGTGCGGGACCCCGCTGCGGTAGATGTCCGGGTCGGTGATGTCCAACCAGCGGTCACCGAGCAGCTGGCCCGTCCCAGGGGCGAGCGTCGCGCTCATCTCACGCTCCCTCGTGATCCGATGCGGTGGCGCGGAACCGTAGCAGGTCGTTCGGGCCCGAACAGTACGCTGGTGCCCCGCACACCAGGCGTCGAGCCGTGGAGCCCGAGATGCGCGCACTGTTCATCCAGCACGACCCCGGGGCCCGTCCCGGTCTGGTCGGTGACCGGCTGCGGGAGCGCGGGTACGAGCTCGAGACGGTGACGATCGCGGACGGCTTCGACGACGCCACCTTCACCGACCCGTTCCCGGCAGCCAAGGACCACGACCTCATCGTGCCGCTGGGGGCGATCTGGTCGCTGTACGACGACGCGACGGTCGGCACCTGGATCCACCGTGAGCTGGACCTGCTGCGTGCAGCCGATCGGGCGGGGGTACCCGTGCTCGGCATCTGCTTCGGCGGGCAGTCGCTGGCGGCCGCCCATGGCGGTGTGGTCGAGCCGGCCAGCGCACCCGAGATCGGCTGGACCACCATCGAGACCGACGACGCGGACCTGATCCCGGCCGGCCCGTGGATGCAGTGGCACAACGACCGCTTCTCGGTGCCACCGGGTGCCACGGAGCTCGCCCGTGGCCCCCGTGGCCCCCAGGCCTTCCGCCTGCGCCGCAACCTCGGTGTGCAGTTCCACCCCGAGGTCGACGAGGCCCGGGTGCGGTCCTGGATCGAGCTCGGCGGGCAGGCCGCGCAGGCCGCGCTGTCGGCCGTGGGCTCGAGCCCCGCGGAGGTGCTGGACGACTGCCGCCGCTACGCCGAGGTGGCACGCGCCAACGCCTACCACCTCGTGGACCGCTTCCTCGCCGAGGTCGCCGGCCGCGGTTGAGGGCCGGTGCCGGGCGCGCAGCGCCTACAACGCGATCCAGGTGGTCTTGAGCTCGGTGAACTTCTCGATCGCGTGCAGCGACTTGTCCCGTCCGTTGCCCGAGCGCTTCATCCCCCCGAAGGGCACGGTCATGTCCCCCTCCTCGAAGCAGTTGACCCACACCGTCCCCGCCCTGATGGCGCGGGCGAGCCGGTGGGCCGTGCGCAGGTCTCCGGTCCACACCGAGGCCGCCAGGCCGTAGACGGTGTCGTTGGCGAGGCGGATGGCGTCATCCGCATCGTCGAAGGGCAGGACGGCCAGGACGGGGCCGAACACCTCCTCCTGTGCCAGCGGCATGTCCGACGCCACGTCGGTGAACACCGTCGGCTCGACGAAGCTGCCGCCGGTGACCTCCAGGGTGCGGCCGCCGCCGAGCACCAGGCGGGCCCCGGCCCACTGCGCACGCTCGACGTGGCCGAGGACCCGATCCAGCTGCGACTCGTCCACCAGCGGGCCGATCTCGGTGCCCTCGTCGAGGGGGTCCCCGACGCGCTGCGCGCGAGCGGCTGCCACGACCTCCTCCACGAACCGGTCGTGGAGGTCGCGCTGCACGAGCAGCCGCGAGGCCGCCGTACACATCTGGCCCTGGTTGAAGGTCACCCCCCACGCCGCCGTCCGCGCCGCGGCGGCCAGATCGGGGGCGTCGGCGAAGACCACGTTGGGGGTCTTGCCGCCGAGCTCGAGGGAGACCTTCTTGAGGTTGGAGTCCGCCGCGTCACGCAGCAGCTGGGCACCCGTGGTCCCCGAGCCGGTGAAGGCGAGCGCGTCGACGTCGAGGTGGCGGCTCAGCGCCGCTCCCGCCTCCGGCCCGAGCCCAGACACCACGTTGAGCACCCCCGGCGGCAGGCCGGCTTCCAGGGCCAGCTGCGCCACCCGCAGGGCGGACAGCGGGGACTGCTCCGCCGGTTTGAGGACCACGGTGTTGCCGACCGCGAGCGCCGGTCCGAGCTTCCACCCGGCCATGGTCAGAGGGAAGTTCCAGGGCACGATCGCACCGACCACCCCTACGGGTTCGCGGGTGACCATCGCGACGGCGTCGGGGCCGACCTGGGGGAGCTCATCGAGCAGCTTGTCGGCCGCCTCTGCGTACCAGCGCAGCGTCCGCAGGAAGGCCGGGAGCTCGACGTCCCGAGACAGGGCGATGGGCTTGCCCATCTCCAGGCTGATCAGCAGCGCCAGCTCCTCGGTGTGGGCCTCGACACGGTCCGCCACCGCGAGCAGGACAGCCTTGCGCTCCGCGGGTGGACGCTGGGACCACCGCCCGTCCGCGAAGGCGCGGCGCGCTGCGGCCACCGCCCGGTCGACGTCCTGGACGGCACCCCGGGGAACCTCCACCAGGGTGGCACCGTCCCGGGGGCTGGTGCAGGGGAACGTGCGCCCGTCCACCGCCGCGCACGCGTCGCCGTCGATGACCATGCGTCCCGGCAGGACCAGTTCCTCGGCGCGCCGGATCCAGTCAGCTCCCACGTTCCACTCCCTGCTCGACTCCCTGCTCGACGGCAGGCTAGGAGTGCATCGTTCGGATGCCAACGGTCACCGGCTATCGGGGGGTGGCTCCTCCTCACCGAGCGCACGCACGATCCGCCGGAGCCCATCGGTCACCGCCGCACGGTGCTGCTCGGGCACCAGCTCGGCGACCGCGGCTTCCTCACGGTTGAAGCGTGGATACATGCGGGCGATGAGCTCCCGTCCCTGCTCGGTGAGCGCGACGCTGACCAGGCGGCGGTCCTCCTCGTGGCGGTGGCGCCGCACCAGCCCGCGCCGCTCCAGGGTGTCCAGGACCCCGGTGAGGGTGCCCTTGGTCACGCCCGCTTCGGCAGCGAGGTACCGCGTCTCCATCTCTCCCCAGATCCACAGGACCCAGAGGGTGACGAAGGCGGTCCACGACAGCTGTTCGGGCGCCAGCACCTGCTGCTGCATCCGACGGCGGATGGTGGTCGCTGCCCGGTAGATGTTGGACACCAGGGACAGGGCCGCGAAGTCCACGTCGATGTCCTCGTCGCGGAGGCGAGCGACGATGTCCCGTTCAGCGTGGATCAGGTCATCGAGGTGGGGTGGGGGCGTCGGCTGGTTCACGGCGGCGAGGCTAGTGCGCGACACCGCGTCACCGGCTCAGCCGATCGCGGGGGAGCGGTCCGCGGTCCGGGCGCGCTGCCGCGCCTGATCCGCCAGCCACGCGAACAGCGCCGCGTCCTCTGCGCCCCGCTTCTCCGGGTGCCACTGCACGGCCAGCAGCGGCCAGTCGTCCACGACCGGCTCGATGGCCTCCACGACGCCGTCCGCCGTGGCGGCCACACAGCGGAAGCCGTCCGCGAGCAGACCCACGGCCTGATGGTGGATGTTGTTGACCTCGCGCGTCCCTGCCCCGAGCACCTCCGCCAGCCGGCTGTCCGCCTCGATCTCCACGGGGTGGTGCAGCGCGAGCACCGCGTCGGGGTCGGAGGGGATCGGCGGGTGCAGCTCGCTGTCGGCGGAGGTCACGTCCTGACACAGGGTCCCACCGAAGGCGACGTTCACGACCTGCAGACCCCGACAGATCGCCAGGGTCGGCAGCCGTCTGGCCCGTGCGGCGCGGAGCAGGGCCATCTCGCTGGCGTCGGCCACGACGCTGGTGTCCTTGCTGCCCGCGTCCACCGCCCCGTAGGTGGCCGGGGCGACGTCCCCACCACCCACGACCACCAGGGCGTCCACCGCGTCCAGCACGGTGTCCGCCTGTGACGGTGCGATGTGCGGGACGAGCAGGGGTACGAACCCGGCACCGGCCACCGACGTCACGTACTCCTCGCCCAGGGTGTAGAGGGGGGTGTGCTCCCCCAGGAAGGTCGGCAGGGGACGGTGCCAGGTGGTCATCGCCGCGCGCAGCCCCACGCTCGCCTCCGCCTCGCGCTGCCGTTCGCACGGCGGCGAGGGTAGCTGCCGGCGATCGTTCGGGCCCTCACGGAACGGGTGCAGGGAGCCGGCGACGGTCCGCGTCACCCCGGGCCAGCGACCCCCTCCGTGAGCCGACGCACGCCCTCGCGCAGCACCGCCTCGGGCTTGCAGAAGGCGAAGCGCACCAGGGACGCCACGGGCGCCGGATCGGTGACGAAAGCGGTGACGGGCACCGCGGCGACCCCCAGGGCCTCGGGCGCCCACCGGCAGAACGCCGCACCGTCCCGCCACCCGATCGGTGCGACGTCGGCGGTCACGAAGTAGGTGCCCGCCGCACGGGTGGTGGGCAGACCCGCGGCGGTCAGCCCGTCGACCAGCAGGTCCCGCCGCACACGGTGCGACGCGGTGACGGCCGCGACGGCGTCGTCCGGCAGGGCGAGCGCGGTGGCGATGGCGTGCTGCAGCGGGGTGCCGCCGGCGAAGGACAGGAACTGCTTGGTGGTGCGCACCGCGGCCGTCAGCGGCGGCGGCGCGCACGCCCATCCCACCTTCCAGCCCGTGCAGGAGAAGGTCTTGCCGGCACTGGAGATGGTGACGGTGCGCTGCCGCATCCCCGGCCGGGTGGCCAGCGGGACGTGGGCACCGTCGTAGACCAGGTGCTCGTACACCTCGTCGGTCACGGCTAGCAGACCGTGGTCGGTGCACACCTGCGCGATGGCGTCCAATTCCTCTGCGCCGAGCACCGCGCCGGTGGGGTTGTGGGGGGAGTTGCACACCAGCACGCGGGTGCGTGGGGTGATGGCCGCCGCCACCCGCTCGACATCGAGGTGCCAGGCGGGGCGCTCCGGCGCGGCGCCCGCGCCGCCGGCCGGCGCTCGCGCTGCAACGGTGGGTGGGGTCAGCGGCACCCGGACCTCGGTCGCGCCGGCCATGGCGATGGCGGCGGTGTAGGCGTCGTAGGTCGGTTCGAGCACCACCACCTCGTCGCCCGGCTCGCACACCGCCAGCAGGGTCGCCGCCAGCGCCTCGGTGGCACCGAAGGTAACGGTCACCTCGGTGTCGGGGTCGTAGGTCAGGCCGTAGCGACGCTGCTGGTGAGCGACGATCGCCGCCCGGAGCTCCGGTATGCCGGGGCCGGGCGCGTACTGGTTGTGGCCGGCATCCAGGGCGGCGTGGGCGGCGGCGAGCACCGGGGGTGGTGGGTCCTCGTCCGGGAAGCCCTGGCCGAGGTTGACCGCGTCGTGGGCCTGGGCGAGCGCGGTCATCTCGCTGAAGATGGTGGTGCCGAAGCGGCGCAGCCGTGGGACGAGGGGCTGCGCGACGTCACGCACGGCAGCGGGAGCGCCAGCGGCGCCGGACCCGCCCGGATCGTTGCGGTCGGTGGGCATCGGGTGCCGGCTCCAGGCTCGCGGTGGGACGTGGCCGTGACGGGTGAGCGTAGGGCTCGCGGCCACCACCCCGACGGGTGGGCGCTGCGTGCGGCAGCGGGTGCGAGCAGGGCTCGCATCGGGGAAGTACGGTCCACATCTTCGAGCGAGGTGCCCCTCTCACGCCAGGAGGGCAGCGTGGACATGCACAGCGTCGGCGCGCCGATGACGACCACTCGGCAGCCACGGCTTCCCTTCACGCTGCTCGAGTACGACGAGCGCCTCGCCAAGGTGCGCGCCGCCATGGAGGAGCTGGAACTGGAGGTCCTCATCGCCTCCGACCCCTCCAACATGGCGTGGCTGACCGGCTACGACGGCTGGTCCTTCTACACCCACCAGGCCGTCGTCCTCACCCACGACGACCCGCCGCTGTGGTGGGGCCGGTCGATGGACGCCCGGGGTGCCCGGCGGACGGTCTACATGGAGGACGAGCGGATCGTCGGCTACCCGGACGACTACGTCATGGCACGGGACCGCCACCCACACCAGCACCTGGCGACGCTGCTCTCCGACCTGGGTCACGGCACCGCAACCATCGGTGTGGAGATGGACAACTACTACTACGCCGCCGCGGCCCACCTCAACCTCACCGAGGGACTGCCGGGGGCCCGCTTCGAGGACGCCACCGGGCTGATCAACTGGCAGCGCGGCGTGAAGTCGGAGCAGGAGATCGTCTACCTGCGGCGGGCGGCCCGCATCATCGAGGCCATCCACCACCGCATCTACGACATGATCGAGCCGGGGGTGCGCAAGAGCGAACTGGTGGCGGAGATCTTCCGGGCCGGTATCGCGGGGATCGCGGGTCGCGACGGTTTCGGTGGTGACTACCCGGCCATCGTGCCCCTGCTGCCCTCGGGTGTGGACGCCTCCGCACCCCACCTGACCTGGGACGACCAGGAGTTCGAGGAGGGGACCGCCACCTTCTTCGAGGTGGCGGGCTGCTACCGGCGCTACCACGTGCCCCTGTGCCGCACCATCCACCTCGGCGAACCACCCGCGGAGATGCGCGCCGCGGAGTCGGCGCTGCTGGCCGGGCTGGAGGCCGGGATCGACGCGGCCCGCGCCGGGAACCGGGCCTGCGACATCGCCAACGCCCTCAACCGTGCGCTCGCCCGGGCCGGTATCGAACGCGCCGACCGCTGTGGGTACGCGGTGGGGATGAGCTACCCACCCGACTGGGGGGAGCGCACCGTCAGCCTGCGCCCCACCGACACCACGGTGCTGGAGCCGGGCATGACCTTCCACTTCATGCCGGGGTTGTGGATGGACGACTGGGGTCTGGAGATCACCGAGACCCTGCTGATCCACGACGAGGGTCCTGCCGAGCCGTTGGCCAACTACCCGCGCGAACTCATGGTGAAGACGTGACCGAGCGCGGCGCGCCGACGCTGTCCGCCAGGTGGGCGGCGATGGTCGACGACGCGACGCAGCAGCGTCGCGATCTGCACCGACGCCCGGAGCTGCGGTTCGAGGAGGAGGAGACCGCCGCCCGAGTGCGGGCCACCCTGACCGAGCTCGGCATCGCCCACCGCGCGTGCGCCGGCACCGGCACCGTGGCGCGGCTCGCCGCGGACGCACCCGGCCGCAGCGTCGCCCTGCGTGCCGACCTCGACGCGATGCCGATCGAGGAGACCACCGGTGTGGCGTGGAGCTCACAGCAGCCCGGCGTGATGCACGCCTGCGGCCACGACGGCCACACCGCGGCCCTGCTGCTCGCCGCCCGGTGGCTGGCCGCGCACGAGGAGCAGCTCCCCGGCCCCGTCACCCTGCTGTTCCAGCCCGGTGAGGAGGGCGGGCACGGCGCAAGAGCGATGATCGAGGACGGGGCCCTCGAGGGCGTCGACGTGGTGTTCGGCTGGCACAACTGGCCGGCCATCCGCCAGGGCCGGGCCGCCTGTCCCGACGGGCCGGTGATGTCGGCCAACGGCACCTTCCGTGTGGAACTGACCGGCGCCGGCGGGCACGCCAGCCAGCCCGAGGCGACCCGCGACCCGGTGCTGGCCGCCGCCGCGGTCACCATGGCCCTCCAGCAGGTGGTCAGCCGCCGGATGCCGCCCCACCGGGCGGCGGTGCTGGCGGTCACCTGGCTGGACGCCGACGGCGCGGAGACCGTGACGCCGGAGACCGCGGCGCTGGGTGGCAGCATCCGGGTGCCGGACACCGCGGCCCGCGACGAGCTGTTCACCCTGATCGAGGAGATCGCCGCCGGCACCGCTGCGGCCTACGGCGTGACCGCCGCAACTACCGTGACGCCCCGCTACGCCGCCACGGTCAACCATCCCGGCCCGGCCGCGCAGCTGCGTGCGGCGCTGGCCGAGGAGCTGGGCCCCCGCGTCGGCGAGAGCGACCTGCCCCTGCCCGTCCTGGCCTCCGAGGACTTCAGCTACTACCTCGCCGAGGTCCCCGGCGCCTTCGCGCTCATCGGCGGCGGCGATGGTGCGGAGCACGACGAACCGTGCCACTCTCCCCGTTACGACTTCAACGACCACCTGCTCCCCATCGCTGCACGCACCCTGCTGCGCGTCGCCGGGGCGCCACTGCCCGCCTGACCACCGAGGAACCCCACAACGGACCCACGACCACCCCGCAGTCCGGCCCCCCATGGCCGCTGCGAGCCAAGGAGCCACACATGGACACCGCACCCTTCGAGACGTGGGAGTCCGAGATCCGCGGGTACTGCCGGGCGTACCCGACGGTGTTCACCTCGGCGTCGGGCTCCTGGCAGCACGACGAGCTCGGCCGCAGCTACCTCGACTTCTTCGCCGGTGCGGGCGTGCTCAACCTCGGGCACAACGAGCCCCGCATGAAGCAGGCCATGATCGCGTTCCTCGAGCGCGACGGGGTGTCACAGAGCCTCGACATGTACACCGACGTCAAGCGGGACTTCATCGAGCGGTTCGTGGCAACCGTCCTCGAGCCGCGGGGGATGGACCACAAGCTCCAGTTCATGGGCCCCACGGGCGCCAACGCCGTGGAGGCCTCGCTCAAGCTCGCCCGGCGGGTCACCGGCCGCCACGACGTGGTGGCCTTCGGCCACGGGTTCCACGGCATGACGCTGGGGGCGCTGGCGCTCACCGCCAACGCCTACTTCCGCGGCGCCGCGGGGGTGCCGCTGCTCAACGTCACCCGGCTGCCCTTCGAGAACGAGCCGGGCGGGGGGCTGAAGTCCCTGGAGGCCTACCGGGAGCGCCTCGAGGACGCCTCGAGCGGGCTGAGCGCGCCGGCGGCCTTCGTCGTCGAGGCGATCCAGGCCGAGGGTGGCGTCAACGTGGCCACCGAGGAGTGGCTGCACGCCGTGCAGCAGCTCGCGCGCGACCTCGGTGCGCTGTTCATCATCGACGACATCCAGGCCGGGTGCGGGCGTACGGGCAGTTACTTCAGCTTCGACGGGATGGGGCTCGACCCCGACATCATCAACCTCGCCAAGGGCATCGGTGGCTACGGCACCCCGCTGGCGATGAACCTCAACAAGCCCGAGCACGACGTGCACTGGTCACCCGGTGAGCACACCGGCACCTTCCGCGGTCAGGGCCTGTCCTTCGTGGCCGGGACGGAGGCGCTCGGGATCTACGCCGACGCGGACTTCATGGCCGAGGTGACCGTGAAGGGCCAGCTGATGCGCCACCGCCTCGAGGAGATCGCCGCCCAGCACGGCGGCGGCGCCTGGGAGGTCCGTGGACGCGGGATGATGCAGGGGCTGGACGTGGTGGACGGGGCGCTCGGCAAGTCCATCCAGGCGCACGCCTTCGAGCACGGGCTGCTGATCGGCCCCTGCGGGACCGGCGGCCGGGTGCTGAAGCTGATCCCGCCGCTGAACACCTCCGAGGAGGACGTGGCCCGGGGCATGGACCTGCTCGAGACCGCCATCGACGCCGCCCTCGTCCCCGCCTGAGCCCGTCACAGGAGACGCCACCGTGCTGACCGCGATCGATCCCACCACCGGCTACGAGCTCCACGAGGTCGAGCCCGCCGACGAGGCCGCCCGCGACGCGGTGATGGCCCGCGCCGCCACCGCCTTCACCACCTGGCGCCGGACCAGCTTCGACGAGCGGGGCGAGGTGCTGCGCACCGTCGCGGCGCGCATGCGCGACGACAGCGAACGCCTCGCGATGCTGATGACCGTCGAGATGGGCAAGCCCATCACCGAGGCCCGCGGGGAGATGGCCAAGGCCGTCTGGGCGGCGGAGCACTACGCCGAGCACGCGGAGCGTTACCTCGCCACCGACGTGCTGGCCTCCGACGCGACGTCCTCCTACGTGCAGTACCTGCCGCTGGGGCCGGTGCTCGGCATCCTGCCGTGGAACGCGCCCTTCTGGCTGGCCTTCCGGTTCCTGGCACCGGCGCTGATGGCGGGCAACACCTGCGTCATGAAGCACGACCCGCACGTACCGGCCTGCGCGGAGGCGATCGCGGAGCTGTTCGTCGACGTGGGAGCGCCGGAGGGGATCTGCCAACAGCTGCCGCTGGAGACCCCGGACGTGGCCGCCGCGATCCGTGACCCGCGGATCCAGGCGGTGTCCTTCACCGGCTCCGACCGCGCCGGTGCGGCGGTGGCCCGCGAGGCGGCGGGGGCGCTCAAGCCCGCGGTGCTCGAGCTCGGCGGGTCCGACCCGGCGGTCGTGCTGGCCGATGCGGACCTGGAGGCCGCCGCCGACGCCATCGCCCTGATGCGCATCATCAACGCCGGCCAGTCCTGCATCGCCGCCAAGCGGATCCTGGTGGAGGAGGCGGTCCACGACCGGTTCGTGCCGATGCTCGAGGAACGGTTGGCGGCGCTGGTGGTCGGCGACCCCCGGGAGGAGTCCACCCAGATCGGGCCCCTGGCCCGCGCGGACCTGCGCGACAACCTGCACCGGCAGGTCCAGGCCACCATCGACGCCGGGGCCACCTGCCGGATCGGCGGGGTGGTCCCCGACGGACCCGGCTTCTTCTACCCCGTGACCCTGCTCACCGAGGTCACCCCCGACATGGTGGCCGCCTGCGAGGAGACCTTCGGTCCCGTCGCCGTGGTCACCCGGGTCGCCGACGCGGCCGAGGCGCTGGCCGTGGCCAACGACACGCCCTACGGGCTCGCGGCCAGCGTGTGGACCGAGACCGCCCGCGGGGAGGCGATGGCCCGCGACATCGAGGCCGGCCAGGTGGCGGTCAACGGGGTGGTCAAGACCGACCCGCGGCTGCCGAGCGGCGGCATCAAGCGCTCCGGGTACGGTCGCGAGCTCGGCCCGCACGGCATCCGAGAGTTCGTGAACACCCAGCAGGTGTGGGTCGGCCCCAAGCAGGAGTGAGCATGCCGGACCCCCGCGACGGCGACGACCGCACCGCTGCACCGCAGGAGCGGGACCCTGCCATCGATGCGCGTCCGGGTACCCGGGCGGTGTGGGCGGGTGAGCACGGCGGCTTCATGGACCGTGCCACCCAGGTCCCGGTGGTCGGCAGCGTGGCCTTCGGCTACGACGACCTCGACACCTGGTACGAGGTCGCGACCGGCGGGCGGGACGGCCACATCTACGGCCGGAACACCAACCCCACCGTGGCGGTGTTCGAGGAGAAGCTCCGTCTGCTGGAGGACGCGGAGGCTGCCACCTCCGCCGCCACCGGGATGGGGGCGATCAGCGCCACCCTGTGGGCGCTGCTGCGCCCCGGTGACCGGGTGGTCAGCGTCAAGGACACCTACGGCGGCACCTCGAAGCTGTTCACCGAGTTCCTCCCGGCGTACGACATCGAGGTGGAACTCGTCGACACGACCGACCACGACGCCATCGAGGCCGAGGTCGCCCGCGGGTGCGACCTGCTCTACCTGGAGACCCCCACCAACCCGACGTTGAAGGTCCTCGACCTCGAGCGGCTGTCCGCGGCGGGTCGCGCCGCGGGGGCCGTGGTGGTGGTGGACAACACCTTCGCCACCCCGATCAACCAGCAGCCCCTCCACCTCGGCGCGGACCTGGTGGTGCACAGCGCCACCAAGTACCTCGGTGGGCACGCGGATGCGCTCGGTGGGTTGGTCGCCGGCCGGGGGGAGCTGATCGAGCGGATCTACCACTACCGGGAGATCAACGGCGCCACCCTGCACCCCGAGGCCGCGTACCTGCTCGTGCGGGGGCTGAAGACCCTGCAACTCCGGGTGGAGCGCCAGCAGGTCAACGCCCAGGGGGTGGCGGAGTACCTCGCGGGCCACGAGCGGGTCACGGTGGTCAACTACCCCGGGCTGGCCTCACACCCGCAGCACGCGCTGGCGGCCCGGCAGATGCGCGGCTTCGGGGGGATGCTCAGTTTCGGGTTGGACGGCGGCCTGGAGGCGGTCGCCCGGTTCTTCCCGCGCCTGCGCTTCGCGCACGCCGCCGCGAACCTCGGGTCGGTGGAGACGATCGTGGCGCCGCCGGCGACCTCGAGCCACGTGGAGTGCACGCGAGAGGAGCGGGCAGCACTCGGTATCCCCGAGGGGTTGCTGCGCTACTCGGCCGGGATCGAGGACCTCGACGACCTGCTCGGCGACCTCGCGCAGGCCTTCGACGGGCTGTAGGCCGCGACGGGAACCCGTGTCGTGCCGTGCGGCTCAGCCCTCGCCGGGGCGTACGACCAGCACCGGGCACTTCGCGTGGCGGACGCACTGCTCGGAGACCGAGCCGAGCTTGAGGTCCTTGAAGCCGCCGTGCCCGCGGGCGCCGACGACCAGCAGGTCGGCGCCTCTGGACGCCTCCACCAGCCGTCGGGAGGGCTTGCCCGGCATCGCGACCAACTGGACGTGCACGTCGACCTCGCGGGTCACCACCTCCTGCACGAACCGGGCGAGGTTGCGCATCGCCGCCTCGTGGGAGATGCGCTCCTGCTGCTCGTTCCAGCGGCGGGACTCGCCCGCGAGCTGGCGGACCGTCGCGCTGTCGGGGAAGTGGGAGCTGCCGAGGAACGGCTCGGTGCGCTTGGTGGGTGGGTAGATGTACATCGCCGTCAGCTGTGCACCCGTAATGGCCGCCTCATCCACCGCCCACTCGAGCGCCGCCCGCGCTTGAGGGGAACCGTCGATCCCGACCACCATGGACGACATGGGCTGCTCACTTCCCTCGGCGACGAACGCGGGTACGCCAGCCTACGGTGGCGGCCACCGCACCACCACTGCGGCCCACACCGCCGAGGAGTTCCCCGTGAAGCTGGCCATCCTGTCCCGCGCGCCCCGTAGCTACTCCACCCGCCGGCTGCGGGCGGCAGCTGAGGAACGCGGACACCGGGTCCGGGTCCTCAACACCCTGCGGTTCGCGATCGACCTGTCCGGCGACGAGCCGGACCTGCAGTACCGGGGCAGGCAACTGTCGGACTACGACGCGATCCTGCCGCGGGTGGGTGCGTCGATCACCTTCTTCGGCATGGCGGTGGTACGGCAGTTCGAGCAGATGGACGTCTACACCCCGACCACCGCGGCCGGGATCGCGAACTCGCGTGACAAGCTGCGCTCCATCCAGATCCTCTCCCGCCACGACATCGGCATCCCCGCGACCACCTTCGTGCGCGACCGTGCGGACGTGCTGCCTGCCATCGACCGGGTGGGTGGCGCACCGGTGGTCATCAAGCTCCTCGAGGGCACCCAGGGCATCGGGGTGATCCTGGCGCCCGACACCAAGGTCGCCGAGGCGGTGATCGAGACCCTGCAGAGCACGAAGCAGAACGTCCTGATCCAGCGCTTCATCGCGGAGAGCCGTGGCCGCGACATCCGCGCCTTCGTGGTCGGTGACCGGGTGGTGGCAGCGATGCGCCGCAGCGCCAAGGGGGAGGAGTTCCGCTCGAACGTGCACCGCGGCGGGACCACCGAGGCGGTGGAGCTCGACGAGGAGTACCAGCGCGTCGCGGTCCAGTCCGCCCAGATCATGGGCCTGAAGGTCGCCGGGGTCGACATGCTGGAGAGCGACCACGGGCCGATGGTCATGGAGGTCAACTCCTCCCCCGGCCTCGAGGGCATAGAGGCGGCCAGCGGTCTGGACATCGCCGGCGCGGTGATCGACTACGTCGCCAACCAGGTGGCCTTCCCGGAGCTCGACGTTCGCCAGCGGCTCACGGTCAGTACCGGCTACGGCGTGGCCGAGCTGCACATCGGTGACGGCTCCAACCTGGTCGGGCGCACCCTGGCGGAGTCCGGGCTCCGGGAACGCGACATCACCGTGCTGACCGTGACCCGGGGCACCCGGGTGGTGCCGAACCCGCGTGGCACCCGCGAACTGGAGGGCGGGGATCGGCTGCTGTGCTTCGGGCGGCTGGAGGAGATGCGCGACCTCGTGCCCGCCCGGCGTCGTCGCCGGGCGCGGCCCAAGGTGGAGCCGCTGCCGCCCGAGGCGATCGAGGAGCTGACGGCCAGCCAGGACCAGACCGTCGCCGCCGCCTTCGACGACAACGGGGACGCCGCCACCGCCGATGCGGCCGGCGACGCGGACACCCCCGGGGAGGACGGAACCACCCAGAGATGAGCCGCTCCGCGCGCGCGCCATTACGCTGGGTTGTGCAGGCCGGCGCCGAAACGCCTAGCGTCACGTTCCGTACGCGACAGATCGCAACACCGTTACGACACCGTGGGAACGGGTCTGCATGGCCGCTCAGGGGTTACGAGAAGCCACGTGGCGTCAGTTGTTCGACGACCACCCCGCAGTCATGCTGCTCGTCGACCCCGACCGCGGCACCATCGTCGCTGCCAACCGTACCGCTGTCACGCTGTACGGCATCGACGCTGCGGGGTCGCAGGAGCTGACGATCGGTGACGTGAGCCTGCTGCCCGCGGGCGACGCACTGGCGCGACTCCGGGCCGCTGCCGAGAACGCCGGGGGCCCGACCACCGACCGCCACCGCTGCGATGACGGTGGGGTCCACGACGTCGAGGTCCGGGCGTCCTCCATCGAGGTGGATGGTCGCGACCTGCTGGCCTGCATGGTGCACGACCGCAGCGAGCGGGAGCGGACCGCAGCCCTGCGCGCCCAGCTCGACGCCTCCGAGCGTCGCTTCGAAGCCCTCGTGGAACACGCCAGCGATCCCATCGTGGTCTTCACCGCTGCGGGGGAGGTCACCTACGCCAGCCCCGCCGCGATCGCCTTCCTCGGCGACCCGGCCCCGTCGGCAGAGGACCTGCGTGCGCGGCTGGCTGACGACGACCGCGCGCGGCTGCGGACCGCGTGGCGCACCTTGCTCGACGGCGCCGCGCACCCCCAGCACGTCGTGCTGCGGATGCGCCGGGCTGACGGCCGTTCGCGCCACCTCGCCGTCACCCTGTCCGACCTCCGCCACCTCGAACCCGTCGGCGGCATCACCCTCACGACACGCGACCTCACCGACGAGCTCACCGTCCGGTCCCGGCTCGAGTACCAGACCACCCACGACGGGCTGACGGGTCTCGCCAACCGTGACCTGCTCCTCGACGCGCTCCGTGGGTTCGCGGGCGGTCACTCCTCCAACCCGCGCCGCGGCGCCCTGATCCTGCTGGACCTCGTGGGGATGTCGGGGATCAACGACCGCACCGGCCACCGCACCGGCGACTACCTGCTCCGCAGCGTGGCGCAGCGGCTGATCGAGGCCGCCGGGGAGGATGTAACGGTCGCGCGCACCAGCGGCGATGAGTTCGGCATCCTGCTGCAGGGACCACAGGACGAGGTGGAAGCCCTACAGGCGGCCGACCGCTACGCGGCGCTGTTCGAGGAGCCCTTCGAGACCCCCGGCGGGGGCAGTGTGCTGCTGCGCGCCCGCTTCGGCGTCGCCATCACCGGTTGGCCGGGAAGCTCCGCATCGCAGATCCTCCGCGATGCGAACCTCGCGCTGAGCGCCGCCCAGGACGTCGGGACCGCGAACGTGCGGGTGTGCGACCGGGAGCTGCGCGTTGCGGAGGAGCGTCGGCTCGCCCTGGAGTACGAGCTGACGACGCCGGCGATCACCGACCAACTCCACATCGTCTACCAGCCCATCATGGACCTCGACGCCGGCGGCATCACGACGGTCGAGGCGCTGCTGCGGTGGGACCACGGGGAGCTCGGCGCCATCGCACCCTCGGAGTTCATCCCGCTGGCGGAGCGCAACGGCGCCATCATACCCATCGGCACGTGGGTGCTGCGCAGCGCCTGCCAACAGCTGGCGGCCTGGGACGCGGCAGGCCAGGCCGCCGGGCTCGGCATCGCGGTCAACCTGTCCGCACGACAGCTCCTCGACGTCGACCTGGTGCCCGCCCTGGCCGAGATCCTCGCCGACAACGCGCTCACACCCGAGCGGATCAACCTGGAGATCACCGAGACCGCCATCGCCGACGAGAGCGCCGTGACCACGGCCACGGTCGAGGCCATCGCGGACCTCGGTGTGCGGATCCACATCGACGACTTCGGGACGGGCTACTCCTCCTTCTCGCAGCTGGGACGCTTCCCCTTCCACGGGTTGAAGATCGACCGGTCCTTCATCGCGCCGTTGGGCACCCGGCCCGACGCCGAGCCCATCGTGGCGGCGCTCCTGGCGATCGCCGACGCACAGGGGCTCGAGGTCGTGGCCGAGGGCGTGGAGAACGGCGTCCAGCTCGATCACCTCCAGCGCCTCGGCTGTCCGGGCGGGCAGGGGTTCCTGTGGGCGCGGCCCGTGCTGCCCCAACGCGTACCCCGGGTGCTCCGCGACGGTGTCCGTCGGGGCCGGCGGTCGCGGGCGTCACGCCGGCTGGCGTGATCAACTGGCGGCACCTCGCCGCGCCGGGGGTCGTGCTGACGTCAGCCCCGCGCACCCCCGCTCCCAGGACACGCCGATGACCGCCCCCTTGCCGACGGACGGCTTCGCCGACCTCGGCCTCAGCCGCGACCTGCGCGAGACCCTCCACCAGCAGGGCTACGAGGAACCGACCCCGATCCAGCGTGCGGCGATCGGACCGCTGCTCACCGGCGGCGACCTGCTCGGTCAGGCGGCGACGGGCACCGGCAAGACCGCCGCCTTCGCCCTGCCGATCCTGGAACGCCTCCCACCGGGGGACCGCGGCGTCGCACCTACCGCCCTGGTGCTGGTCCCGACCCGCGAGCTGGCGATGCAGGTCTCCCAGGCCGTCCACACCTACGGTCGGCGACGGGATGCCCGCGTCCTGCCGGTCTACGGCGGCCAACCGATCTGGCGCCAACTGCAGGCGCTGGCCCGTGGCGTGGACGTGGTCGTGGCCACGCCGGGGCGGGCCGTCGACCACCTCGCCCGCGGCAGCCTCGACACCGACAGCATCGAGGTGCTGGTGCTCGACGAGGCCGACGAGATGCTGGACATGGGTTTCGCGGAGGACCTCGACGCCATCGTCGCCGCGACCCCGCCGACCCGACAGACCGTGCTGTTCTCCGCCACCCTGCCGCGCCGGATCGACCGGCTGGCGGCCCGCTACCTCACCGAACCCGAGCGGGTGACCATCGGGCGTGCCCAGGCTGGCGTCGCGCACACCCCGCAGGTCCGCCAGAGCGCCTACGTGGTCACCCGGCAGCTCAAGCCCGCGGCGCTCGGGCGCATCCTCGATGTGGAGGCCCCGGAGGCCGCGATCGTGTTCTGCGGCACGCGCAACGAGGTGGACCAACTGACGGGGATCATGAACGGCCGCGGCTACCGTGCGGAGGCACTGCACGGCGGGATGGACCAGGAGCAGCGGGACCGGGTCATGGACCGGCTCCGCAGCCAGACCGCGGAGCTGCTGGTCGCCACCGACGTGGCCGCCCGGGGGCTGGACATCGACCACCTCACCCACGTCATCAACTACGACGTGCCCGCGGCCCCCGACGCCTACGTCCACCGCATCGGTCGGGTGGGTCGCGCTGGTCGCACCGGGGTGGCGATCACCCTGGTCGAGCCGCGACAGTCCCGGCTGGTGCGGGCCATCGAGCAGCACACCCGCACACCACTGGAGGTGGAGTCGATCCCCTCGGTCGCGGACCTGCGCGCCCGCCGCCTGGAGCTGACCCGTGAGAGCCTCGAGCAGCGCCTGCGCAGCGACACCGACCCCGGGCGTTTCCGCGGGGTCGTGGAGTCGCTCAGCGACGAGTTCGACCTGCTCGAGGTCGCGCTGGCCGCCGTGTCCTTGGTCCATGACACGGTCGTCGGCAGCGACGCCGACGAGACGGAGCTGCCCGAGGTCCGTCTCCACGACGAACGGGGCGGCAGGGGTGCACGGGGCGGTACCGGTGGTCGCACCAGTCGCGGCGCGGACCGTGCCGGTACCGCCGGCGGTGGCCGGGACGGGCGCGGCGCCGGCACCGCCCGCATCTACATCGGTGCCGGCCAGCGGCAGGGCATCCGACCGAAGGACCTGGTCGGCGCCATCGCCAACGAGTCGGGACTGCGCGGTCGCGACATCGGCAACATCGACATCACCCCGAACTTCTCCCTGGTGGAGGTTCCCACGGGCAGCGCCGACGAGGGGATACGGGCACTCAGGGCCTCCACGATCAAGGGGCGGCGTACCACGGTGCGCCCGGACCGGCACGCGTAGATCCGGGGGAACAACCTCGGGCAGCGAGGTGTTCCCCTCGTTGACCGCTGCCGCAGCACCGACATCGACACTGGAGCACCCTTGCGCACGCCCACCCTCACGCAGCTGTCCACCGTCAGCATGCTTGCCGCGGCGCTGCTCGCGGGGTGCACGGCTGGTTCGTCCACACCGACGGCTGAGGAGCAGGCGGCAGCGGCCTCGGAGGAGCTGGGTCCACGCTGGGACACCGACATCGTCGAGGACGCCCGGGACGGCACCTTCATCGTCGCCGTTCCGCAGGAGGCCGAGGTGTGGCGCATCGGGGAGCCGACCACCGACATCGCGGCGCTGACGGTCGACACGGCCTGGGCAGGTTTCTGGCTGCCCGCCCTCGAGGAGGCGGAGGTCGACCGCAGCAACGTCCGGGCCGTCGTCGTGGACGCCACCTCCCTGGCCGGCGAGATCGTGTCATGGCAGGTGAACGTCAACGCCGGTGATCCCGGTCTGGAGCTCGAGACCGAGGAGCTCGTCGACGACCTGCGGACGCGGTTCGAGGCGCAGGGGCTGGAGGTCGACCAGGCCGAGCCGGTGGAGTGGGCGGACCGTGAGGTGGCGCTGGTCGGCTTCGAGGTCCCCGAGGAGAGCTTCGGTGGCGAAGCCCGCTACGTCCGCCAGTGGTTCATCCCGGTGGATGAGCCGGCCGCGATGTGGTCCTTCAGCTGCGACGCCCCCGCGGACCGTGCGCAGACCACCGAGCTGTGCCGCGACGGACTCGACGGTTTCCGCATCGCGACACCACCAGCGCAGGATCGCACCTGACCGTGGTCCGGGTCCGACCCCGGTCCCGGAACCACCGGCCGGTCACACCCCGCCCCTTCCCGCCGCCGCCCGTGCCGACAGGAGCCTGCCCATGCCGACCGAGGACCTGCGCTTCCCCGGCAGCACCGGCGCGCAGCTGTCCGGTGTGCTGCACCTGCCCGACGGCACGGCGCGGGGCAGCATCCTGCTCGCGCACTGCTTCACCTGCTCCAAGGACATCCAGACCATGACCCGGCTCGCCCGTGGGCTGGAGGACGCCGGCTACGCGGTCCTGCGGTTCGACTTCACGGGACTGGGCGACAGCGAGGGTGAGCTGGCCGAGACCACCGTGGCCCACAGCGTCCGCGACCTCACCGCCGCGACCACCGCGCTGCTGGCGCGTGGTGCGGGGCCGTGCGGGATCCTCGGGCACAGCCTCGGTGGCGCGGCCGCGCTGCTGGCGACGCCACGGCTCCACACGGTCCGCTCCGTGGTGACGCTGAACGCGCCATCGTCGCCGACCCACCTGCGTCGGCTCCTCACCCGGGACGGGGCACCGACCGGGGAGCGCTTCACCGTCCGGATCGGCGGGCGGGACGTGGAGCTGTCCCAGGGCTTCCTGGACGAGCTCGACGCCCACGACCAGGCCGGGGCCGTCGCCGAGCTCGCTCGCCCGCTGCTGGTGATCCACGCCCCCGACGACCGGGTGGTCGACGTGACGGAGGGCGAACGGATCTTCGCAGCTGCGCGCCAGCCGAAGGCCTTCCAGCCCCTGATCGGGGCGGACCACCTGGTCAGCGACCGCGGTCACGCCCAGCAGCTGCTGGAGATGGTCCTCGGGTGGTTCGATCGGACGTTGTGCGCACCTACCGGCGGGAGCGCACCGCCTTGTGCGCCTCGCTGACCACCACCACCGCGACGGTGACCACGGCGATCCGCCACCATCCGTCGCCGGTGACCGGCGCGATCTGCAGCACCGCCTGGGTCGGCGCCCAGTAGCTCGCGGCGTTGTGGATCGTCAGGGCGATCACCGTGGAGGCGAGCAGGAAGGGGTTGCCGCGGACGTGGGTCATCACGATCGAACGGCGCTCCGACCGGGCGTTGTAGACGTGGGCGGCCATCGCGACCACCAGGGTGGTCAGCGCCGCGCCCCGCTGCTGGTCGAGGCTGAGGCCGGCGTCGATCGCCCAGGTGAACACCCACAGGCTCCCGATCGCCATGGTCACCCCGGTCAGCACGGTGCGTTCCCAGAGCACCGCGTTGACGATCGGGTCCTGCCGTCGGCGCGGTGGACGGTCGAGCACGTCGGGTTCGCCCTTCTCGAAGGCCAGCGCCACGTCCTGGAGGCCGTTGGTGACCACGTTCAGCCACAGCAGCGCCGCCGGGACGTACGGCAGGGGAAGGCCCGCCGCGATCGAGGTGATGATCGCGACGATGGCTGCGGCACCGGTGGACAGCAGGAAGTAGGTCACCTTCCGGACGTTCTCGAAGACGACCCGCCCCTCCTCCACGGCGTTGGCGATGGAGACGAAGTTGTCGTCGGTGAGCACCATGTCGCTGGCCTCACGGGCCACGTCGGTACCGTCACGACCCATGGCCACGCCGATGTCCGCGGCCTTGAGGGCCGGACCGTCGTTGACACCGTCGCCGGTGACCGCCACGACCTGTTCGTGGGAGCGCAGGGCCCGCACCACCCGCAGCTTGTGCTCCGGCGCGACCCGGGCGAACACGTCCACCTCGAGGACCGCGTCCTGCAGCGCCTCGTCCGACATCCCCTCCACCTCGGCGCCCGTCAGGGTCTCAGGACGTTCGCTGATGCCGAGCTGATCCGCGATCGCGCTGGCCGTCACCGCGTGGTCGCCGGTGATCATCAGCACCCGGATGCCGGCGTGTCGGGCACGGGCGATCGCGTCCCTGACCCCCTCCCGGGGCGGGTCCTGCATCCCCACCAGACCCGTCAGCACGAGGCGTTCAGGGACCGGCGGCGTGTGCTCGTCGATCCTGGCGGCCAGCTCCTCGTCGAGGTGGAGCTGCGCGAGGGCCAGCACCCTGAGCCCGTCAGCCGCCATCTCCTCCGCCACGGCGTGCACGGCCTCGTGGTCCAGCGGGGCGGGCCCGTCGGGGCCGTGGATGTGGTCGCACAGCTCCAGCACCCGCTCTGGCGCCCCCTTGAGCCGCAGCACCACCGCGCCCTCG
Organism: Nitriliruptoraceae bacterium; assembly: GCA_003565155.1. Lineage (GTDB taxonomy): Bacteria > Actinomycetota > Nitriliruptoria > Nitriliruptorales > Nitriliruptoraceae > T1Sed10-7. The sequence goes on from PXDB01000063.1 coordinate 25,392, forward strand.
TCGACGACGACGAAGGAGTAGCGCAGGTCGGACTCGAAGGGCACGTGGGCGAGCACCGTGACCTCGCGCGTCAGCTCGTGCGGGTCGCGGCCCACCGACCAGGCGGCCGCCAGCAGGGCGACCTCCGTGGGGTCACCGCGGTGATCCACGACCTCGCCGCCCTCGACGACCAGCTCCGCCTCGCTGGTCAGCACGGCGGTGCGCACGGTGCTGGCCAGGGCGCCGGACGGGTGCTCGGCCAGGTGGGCGGCGGCGTCCACGACCGCGTCCTGTCCGTCACCGTCGTCACGGAAGCTGCTCCAACCTTCGGGCGTCCAGGCACGCACCAGGGTCATGCGGTTGGCGGTCAGGGTGCCGGTCTTGTCCGAACCGATGGTGTCGGTGCTGCCGAGGGTCTCCACCGCCGGCAGGGAGCGGATGATGGCGTTGCGCTGGGCCATGCGGCGCACCCCGAGCGCCATCGCCACGGTGAAGGCGACCGGCAGGCCCTCGGGCACCACGGCCACGGCCAGGGCCACCGCGGTGAGGAACATCTCGTCCACGGGTTCGCCCAGCGCGAGACCGAGGAGGAACGCCACCAGCGTGGATCCGAGCACCGCGACGGCGATGATGTTGGCGAAGCGCCGCATGCGCTGCTGGAGGGGGGTCTCCGGCTTCTCCTCGGCACGGATCGACTCCGCGATCGTGCCGAGCTGGGTGTCCAGGGCCGTCGCCACCACCACGCCACGGGCACGCCCACTGGTCACCGCGCTGCCCATGAACGCCATGGAGCTGCGGTCGGCGGCCAGGGCGTCCTCGGCCACGGGGTCCGCGGACTTGCGTGCCGGCTTCGACTCCCCCGTCAGCAGGGACTCGTCCACCTCCAGTGCCGTGGTCCGCACCAGGCGCAGATCAGCGGGCACCCGGGTCCCCGAGGTGAGCAGCACCAGGTCCCCGGGGACCAGCTCGATGGCGTCGATCTCCTGCTCCCGACCGTCACGGACCACCTCGGAGCGGGGTGCGGCCATCTGCATCAGGGCGTGCACGGACCGGTCGGCCTTGCGCTCCTGGATGAACCCGATGATCGCGTTGATGACCAGCACCGCCGCGATCACCGCGGCGTCGGTGTACTCGTCGATCAGCAGGGTGACCACGAAGGCCACCAGCAGGATGTAGATCAGGGGGCTCTTGAACTGCGACAGGACGATGTCGAGGTTGGTGCGCGGTTCGTCGCGGCCGAGCTCGTTGGGGCCCTGTTCGGCCAGCCGCCGCCCGGCCTCCTCGCTGGTCAGGCCGGTGTCACGGTCGACCTCCAGGTGATCGAGGGCCTCGTCGCTGTGGAGCGCGTGCCAGGGTCGCGTCGCCATCGGCTCAACCTCCCGACCGACCCACGCTAACGGCAGCCGAACCGCGCCCGCGACGGGCGGAGGACCCTTCCTCCGTGGGCTGGTCGGGGCCCTCAGCGGCAGCCATGAGGGGACGGCGTCGCCCCCCAGACGGTCGCGCTGCGCACCTTGACGGACCAGCGCAACGCCTCGTGGTGCGAACGTGCGAGCACCCGGGCCTCGAGCCCGAGCCCACGTCCCAACGCAGCGAGACGGGGCCAGTCAGCCTGCTCGGCGGCAAGGGCGATCTCCAGCAGATCACGCAGCTCCCCGGGACGACCCTGCAGTGCGGCCCGTACCGCATCGGTGACCGGCACCTGCTGGAGCACCGGCTCGGGCAGGACCCCGTCCGGTCCGAGCACGGAGAACATGCCGAGGCAGAAGGGTTCCAGCCCCGCAGCGGCGCCCCGCTCGCGCTGGAGCTCCTCGCAGTACCGGGCGCGCGTGCTGGCGGTGGTCAGCAGCTCCGAGGGCACATCCGATTCCACCGCGGACAGCATCAGCAGTGCGACCCAGCGGTGAAGGCGGCGGGTGCCCATCAGGACCAACCCGTGGTGCACCGACTCGACGCTGCGCCACCCGCTGAGGGCGTCGACCATCCGCAGGAACCGATCGGTGAGGGTGAGATCGCTGCGGATCAGCGCCTCCACCCGGCGGAGATCCACCTCGGCGCGGGCCACCTCCCGCAGGAGGTCGAGATGGGCGGCGGGCAGGCCGATGGGTCGCATACCACGCACCACGCGGGGGCGGGTGAAGAAGAACCCCTGGAACAGGCGCGCACCCGCGCCACCGAACCGCTCGAAGGTAGCTGCGTCCTCCACCCGCCCGGCAACCACCGGGACGTCACGACGGCTCAGCTCACGGACCAGGTCGAGGGCGTCCTCCTGTGGGGTGAGCAGGGCATCCACCTTCACGAGGTCGACCTCGTCGATCAGCGGCAGCCGCAGGTCCCCAGGGAGCACGGCGTCCAGAGCGAGACGGAACCCGGCCTCGCGGTGCTCCCTGAGGACGTGACGGACCGCCTCGGTGGGGGCCGCATCATGGAGCACCTCGAGCACCAGCCCCTCGGGGGGCAGTCCGAGGAGGGTGCCGGAGCGCAGCAGCGAGACCGGCACGTTGACGAAGGCGTCGTCGCCGTCGGTGGTGACCTCCCTTCCGAGCGCCAGCAGCCCGTCGATCAGGACCGTGGCGGTGGCGCGGTCGCCGGCATCGTCGTCGTCGGGTGGGAGGCCGAGATCGTCGCGGAACAGCAGCTCGTAGGCCACGACCTCGAACGCGGCGTCGATGATCGGCTGCCGAGCGACCATGACCTCACCCAGCAACGGGTCGGCCACCGTCGTTTCCCGCACCGTCCGCCTCCACGCTCCTCGACCCGCACCCGCACCATCGGCAGACCTCGGCGCGGAACTGAGCCGGAACCCGGCGTCCGCACACCCGGCGTCCGCACACCCGCCGGCCTACGCGCCCGCACCTGCCACCCCACCGGCCACTCGGTAGCTTCCCCGGGTCAGGGCCACGCGGCGGTCCGGCACGCATCGCCGCCGGCGCAGGCACCACAGCGCGAGGAGGGGTGGTGGACACCACGGCGGTACGGGCGACCCTGCGTGAGGTCGACGGGTGGGAGCCCGACACCGTCGCCGTCGGGGTCACCGACCGCGACCGCACCGTGGCGGCGCACGGGCCCACCGATCGCCGCCTCTGGCTGGCATCGGTGACCAAACCGCTGAGCGCCTACGGGGTGCTGCTCGCCGCTGCCGAGGGCCACCTGCGCCTCGACGAGCCCGTCCAGGTGCCAGGGATCCTGGAGGAGGTGACGGTGCGCCACCTGCTGGCCCACGCCGGAGGGCTGGCCGCCACACCCGGCGGCAACCACCGGGGCCCCGAGCAGCGCCGCATCTACGCCGACTGGGGGTACGGGTTGCTGGGCGAGTTGGTCGAGCAGCGGGTCGGGATGTCCTTCGCGGACCATCTCGGCATCGAGGTGTTCGAGCCACTGGGTATGGCTGCCACCACCCTGGAGGGCGCTCCCGGCCACGGCGGACGTGGCACGGTGGATGACCTGCTGCGCTTCGCGCGGGAACTGCTCATGCCCACCTTGCTGCCGCGGGAGTGGCTCGACGAGGCAACGCGCGTCGCCTACCCCGGTCTGGACGGTGTCGTGCCCGGGTACGGCCGCCGCGCTCCCAACGACTGGGGGCTCGGCTTCGAGCTGAAGGGCGCCAAGTCCGACCACTGGATGGGGGAGCAGCTGCCACCGGAGGCCTTCGGGCACTTCGGGCGGTCCGGCTCCTACCTGTGGGTGGACCCGACCGCCGGCGTCGCCGCGACCACCCTCGCCGACCGGGAGTTCGGGGAGTGGGCGCGGCAGGTGTGGGGCCCGTTCAACGACCGGCTGGTCACCGCCCTCCGGGGGCCGGTGCGGTGAACACCCCGGTGGTCGTACAACGGGCCCCGGGACGGCGTTCCTCCTGCATGCCGGACCGTGGGCGCGCGGGTCCGGCCGGTCCCCGGGGTCTCGCCCGGGTGGGCGGGGTGCGCGCCCCCTGACCGGACGGCCGGAGACGCTGCGGTCGGCGCCAGTAGCCTTCCGCACGCCACTGGTCCGGCGAGCAACGACAGCAAGGAGCCTGCTGTGCCCGCACCGCACCGGCCCGGCGACCTGACCGTCCTCGGACGTGACGCCTGCGTGGAGCTGCTGGAACAGGCCCCCTACAGCCGGATCGCCTTCGTGGTGGATGGCGTGCCCGTGGTGCTGCCCATCAACCACCTGCTGCACGACGGGGCGGTCTACCTCCGTGCGGCTCCGGGCTCGAAGCTGGGTTCCGCGGCAGCGGGACAGCTCGTGGCCATCGAGGCCGATGCCGGCGACGCCACGCAGCGCATCGCGTGGTCGGTGCTGGTCCGCGGGCGCGCCTCGATCGTCACCGACGAGGCCGAGACCGCCGCCCTCCACGCCTACGACTTCGAACCCTGGGCGCTGCCGGAGACCCGTTCCTTCTGGATCCGGGTCGATGTGCACGACATCGACGGACGCCGCATCCGGCGACGGTGACCGGATCCGGCGGTGGTCCCGTCGCACCGGCGTCGGAGGCGGACGCCGACGCGGAGGCGGACGCCGACAGCGATACGGCCACCGTCAACGTGTGGCCGGTGGAGCGCTCACCGCCGCCGGTCGTGGTCGAGCAGCACGACCGGGAGGTGGGAGGCCAGCATGCGGAACGCCGCGCCACGGTGGCTGATCGCGTCCTTCTCCTCCGGTGACAGCTCCCCGTTGGTCCGGTCGTCACCGGTGTCGTCGGCGATGAAGAGCGGGTCGTAGCCGAAGCCGTGCGTACCCCGGGCCTCGTGGGCGATCCTGCCGGGCATCTCCCCGCGCAGCACCACCTCGGCACGGCTGGGTCCGACCGCCACGGCCGCGCACAAGAAGCGGGCGGTGCGCTGCGGGTCCGGGACCTCCGCGAGCTCCTCCAGCAGCTTCGCGTTGTTCGCCTCGTCGTCGCCGTGGGTACCGGCGTAGTAGGCGCTGTGCACGCCCGGTGCGCCCCCCAGGGCGTCCACGGACAGGCCGGAGTCGTCGGCGATCGCCGGCAGGCCGGTGGCGCGCGCGCAGGCACGCGCCTTGACCAGCGCGTTGGCTTCGAAGGTGTTCCGGTCCTCCACGGGTGAGGGCACGTCGAACTCCGCCATCGACACCAGCTCGACCGCGAGCCCGGCATCAGCGAGGATCGCGCGGATCTCGGCCAGCTTGTGAGGGTTGGCGGTGGCCACCACCACCTTCGGCACCTGGCTCACAGGCCCACCACCGAGGGAGCGGGGGACACCGCCGGAGGCAGCTCCACGGCCGTGCGCTGGCGGGTGAACAGCTCCTCGCAGCCCTGGAGCGCCAGGTCGAGGAGGGCGTCCATCGCACGGCGGTCGAAGGGGGCCCCCTCGGCGGTCCCCTGGACCTCCACCAGCCGCCCGTCGGCAGTGGCGACCACGTTCATGTCCACCTCGGCGCGAACGTCCTCCTCGTAGGGGAGGTCGAGGCGCGGCTCGCCGTCGATCACGCCCACGGAGATGGCGGCCACCTGCCCCGTGAGGGCGTGCTCCTGTCCGGAGGCTGCCAGCGCCCGGGCAAGGGCCACCCACCCGCCGGTGATCGCGGCGGTGCGCGTCCCGCCGTCGGCCTCCAGCACGTCGCAGTCGACGGTGACGGTCAGCTCCGCCATCGCATCCAGGTCCACCACCGCCCGCAGGCTGCGCCCGATGAGGCGTTCGATCTCCTTGGCGCGACCCGAAGGCCCGGTGCGGTCCCGGCGTGCCCGGCGGTCGGTCGAGCCGGGGAGCATCGCGTACTCCGCGGTCACCCAGCCGCCGTCACCCCGGAAGGGCGGTGAGCCCTCCTCCACGGAGGCGGCGGCCAGCACGTGGGTGCCGCCGAAGCGGGTCAGCGCGGACCCGGCCGGGTGACGCTGGGCGTCGGGGGCGATGGTGATGGGGCGGAGCTCGTCGGGGCGACGGCCGTCAGCGCGGGGCATAAGGCGTTCCTGGGCGGTGGGCGGCGGAGGGCGACCCTACCGCTCGCCCGTGACGCGGTAGCGGGCCAGGTCCTCGGCGAGGTCGACAGGGCCGTCGAAGACCGCCCGGGCCTCGGCGAGCACCGCATCCCGGTCGGTGCCTCCCGCGATGTGGGTGAGCACCAGCTGACCCACGCCGGCCTGCTGCGCCACGGCTGCCGCCTGGGCACCGGTGAGGTGGATGTCAGGCGGGTGGTCCTGCGGATACCCCGCCCAGGTCGCCTCGCACAGCAGCAGATCCGCACCACGCGCGATCTCGACCAGTTCCGGCCCACCGGCGGAGTCTCCCGAGTACACCAGCGTCGTCCCCGCCACCTCGATACGGGTGGAGACCGTCGGGACCGGGTGGCGGCTGTGGGCGAAGGACAGCGTCATGGGGCCAACGGGGACCTGATCGCCGTGCGCCACCTCGGTGTGGTCGTACACGTCATCGAAGGTCATGGGGCTGTCCCCCGAGAGCAGGCCGGCGAGGGTCGTGTGGACCTCGGCCGGGGCGTAGAGGGGGATCCGTCGGGTGAAGCCGGGATCGAAGCGCAGGTTGTAGTAACAGCCGATGAGGTCGATGCAGTGGTCGACGTGGCGGTGGCTGACGACGATCGCGTCGAGGTCGCGGATGGCGACGAACCGCTGGAGGTTGGCGGTGGACCCGTTCCCGGCGTCCAGCAGCAGGCGGGTGCCCTCCGCCTCGACGAGGTAGCCGGAGCACATCCGGCCGACGCCGGTGTGCGAACCGGCACAGCCCAGCACGGTCAGGTCGATGGTCATGGCGGCTCCCGTACCACCGGGTGCCCGTCGTGGTGCGCCCTCAGGCCCACAGGGTCCCGGAGATGGCGGTGGCGATCTCGTCGAGGTCGCCGGGAGCGTAGGCGCCCGTGGACAGGTACTTCCACCCGCCGTCGGGCGACATCGCGACCACGTGCGCGCCCTCAGGAAGGCGGTTGCACACCCGCCGGGCGACCACCAGGGAGGCGCCGGTGGACACGCCGGCGAAGATGCCCTCGACCTCGGCCAGTTCACGGGTGGCGCCGAGCGCTTTGCGGGAGTCCACCTTGATGCGGCTGTCGAGCACGTCGACGTCGAGCACCTCGGGCACGTAGCCCTCATCGAGGTTGCGGAGCCCATAGACCAGGTCGCCGTACTCCGGCTCGGCGGCGAACACCTTCACGTCGGGGTTCCACCGCTTGAGGCGCTTGCCGACCCCGGTGACGCTGCCACCGGTGCCGAGGCCCGCCACGAAGGCTGCCACCTGCGGCAGGTCGGCGATGATCTCCGGGGCGGTGGTCTCGTAGTGGGCGAGCGCGTTGGCGGCGTTGCCGTACTGGAAGGGCATGTAGGCGTGGCTGTCCGCTGCGGCGAGCTCCCGCGCGACCCGTACGGAGCCGTTGGACCCCTCCGTGGCGGGCGAGAACACCAGCTCCGCGCCGAACATCGTCAGCAGCTGGCGGCGCTCCTGCGAGGTGTTCTCCGGCAGCACGCAGGTCAGGGGGTAGCCCTTGACCTTGCAGATCGCGGCCAGGCCGATCCCGGTGTTCCCCGAGGTGGGCTCGAGGACACGCTGACCGGGGCTGAGCAGGCCGTGGCGCTCCGCCTGCTCGATCAGGTAGCGCGCCACGCGGTCCTTGACCGAACCCGTGGGGTTGTGGCCCTCGAGCTTCAGGTGGATCGTGTAGCCCTTCGGCGACAGGCGTGGCAGGGCCACCAGCGGGGTGTTGCCGATGGCCTGGGAGATGTCGCCGAAGCGCACCGCCTACCCGTCGCCGCCGGCGACCGCCGGCATGAGCGCCACCTCGCTGTCGCGCTCCACGGGGGTGTCCAGGCCGGAGACGTAGCGGATGTCCTCATCGTCGACGTAGACGTTGATGAAGCCGCGGACGCTGTCGCCGTCGAACAGCTGCTCCTCGAGCCCGGGGTGGTCGGCGGTGACGGCGCGCAGCACCTCGCCGACGTTGCCGCCGGCAGCGGTGACCTTGGCGGCGCCGTCGGTGTGCTTGCGCAGCACGGAAGGGATACGGACGGTCGGCATGAGCGGACCTCGAGGTGGTGGCGTGCGGCGGAGCCGTGACGGGCGGTGGGCTTCGGCACGATGGTAGCTGCGCAGCGGGTGCGGCAGCCTTCCCCGGTCGTGCCGAGGCCGGGCGCAGCCGCTCACTCCGTGCTGCGGCGCCGCCGCGACAGCTTGCCGGAGGTTTCCGCGAGGCGGGTACCGGTCGCTCGGACCCGGGCCTCCGGCAGCTCGCTGTGATGCTTCAGGGTGCCTCGGTCAAGCTGGTCGTCGACCGTCTGCAGCTCGCTCGCGCTCAGCGGGGGGAAGGCCCGCAGCGGCGGCGCGTCACGCTCGGGGAACACCACCCAGTGCACCCCGTCGCCGGCCGTCCACCGGGCCACGAACCCACCCACATCCCGCGCGGAGCCGTACGCCAGGACGTGCGGCCGCAGTTGGCGGTCCAACTGCCGGGCCGCCTCCAGGGCGATCGGGGTGTACTTCAGCGCCCGACGGGCGAAGACCGGCCACCCCATCAGGCGACCTGCTGGTCGGTGACCACGACGGGGCGCTCGGTGACCGCACCATCGAGGATGTGGAACGCGCGGACATCGGGGTGGTCACGGTCCTGCAGGGTGACGATGAGGTAGGTGGCCTCCGGGTAGGCCGCCAGCCGGATGTCGGTCGCCGAGGGCTCCGCACGGGTGTGGGTGTGGGAGTGGTAGATCGCGAGCTCGTAGCCCTCGTCCTCGATCTCCCGCATCGCCTTGAGCAACTGCTTCGGCTCCATCGCGTAGGTGGTGACCGACCGGTCCGCGTTGTCGATGGGGAAGTGCGCCAGGGTGCCGTCGGGGCGGCGGCCCAGCAGGCCGCACACCTCGTAGGGGAAGTCGGAGCGTGCGTGTGCCACGAGCCGATCCCACGTCCCACGGTCCAGCAGGTAGGGGACATCCACCCCCGGTGCCGGCTCCACGCTGACCTCCTCGCCCGAGCCGTGCACGGTACCGGAGCGGGAAGCTCCGGCCCGTGGCCGCGGGGTGGTCCGGCGGCCGTGTGGTGGTCGTGCGGGGGGCCGCGTGGACGCCGAAGGCCCCGCGGCGATCGGGCGTGTCACGGCTTCGGCGGCGGTCAGGCGTGTCAGGGCTTGCGGGGTCCGGGGATGAAGGCGTTGGTCCGCCGGACGTACTCCTCGTAGCCCTCACGGGTGCTCTTGCCCATGTTGCGGTCGGTGAGCGCCACGCCGGAGACCTTGACGATGAAGAAGGTCATCGTCGCCGAGCCGACGGCCGCCCACCACGCCCCGGTTGACAGCGCGAGGAGGAAGAAGGCCCACCACACGACCGTGTCGCCGAAGTAGTTGGGGTGGCGGGGGTAGCGCCAGAACCCGCGGTCCATCACCTTGCCGCCGTTCGCCGGGTCGGCGAGGAACCGTGACAGCTGCCAGTCGCCGCCCGCCTCGAAGGTGAACCCGACCAGCCACACGGCCACTGCCACGTAGTCCAGCCAGATCAGGCCCTCGGGGCTGCCGCTCACGATGGCGGCCAGCAGCGGCAGGGAGATGAACCAGGCCAGCACGGCCTGCAGCAGGAAGATGGTCACCAGGCTGCGGACCGCGAAGTTGTCCGGGTTCCGCCGCCGCATGGCCTGGTAGCGCTTGTCCTCGCCGTCACCCCAGTTGCGCCAGGTGATGTAGGCGGACAGCCGTACCCCCCAGATGGTGACCAGCAGCAGGGTGAGCAGCGACCTGGCCGTCGGCGCTTCGACGAGGAAGGCGTAGGTCTGGGCAGCCACCACGAAGGCCAACCCCCACACCCGGTCGACGAGGCTCGCATCCTTGCGGACCACGCTCGCGATCCAGGTCAGCACCATCATCGCCGACACGGTGCCGAGCCCGACCAGCCACACCTGCCACATCGCCACGTTGCCGCTCCTGCGTCCTCGCCCGTCGTTCGTTCCGGCGCGCCGTTCGTTGCGCCGTGCAGGTTCGCAGACCGGGCGTCTCTGGACGGGCCCGGGCCCTAGCCTGACGGCCATGACCACAGCGAACGAGCAGCCCGGATCCGGACGCGACCACACCCCCGGGACCCCGTCCCGCGCCCTCGCAGCGCTCCGGGAGGAGATCACCGGGTGCCGGGCGTGCCCCCGACTCGTCGAGTGGCGGGAGCAGGTGGCTCGGGAACGACGCGCCGCCTACGCGGACCAGGCGTACTGGGGGCGGCCGGTGCCCGGTTTCGGTGACCCCGCGGCCCGGGTCGTGCTCGTCGGGTTGGCGCCGGCGGCCCACGGGGCCAACCGGACCGGCAGGGTGTTCACCGGCGACCGGTCCGGCGACTGGCTCTTCGCCTCGCTGCACCGCACCGGCTTCGCCAACCAGGCCCGGTCCGTGGCCGCTGACGACGGGCTGCAGCTGCGCGATGCCTACGTCACGGCGGCGGTGCGGTGCGCGCCACCCGACAACCGCCCGAGCACCGAGGAACGGGACCGGTGCCTGGCCTACCTGGAACGGGAACTCGACCTGCTCCCCTGGCAGGTGCTGGTGGCGCTCGGCGGGTTCGCCTGGGACGCGGTGCTGCGCCTGACGGGGTGGTCCGGCAGGAAGCCGCGCTTCGGTCACGGCGCCGAGGTGGAGCTGCCCGGGGGCGGCACGCTGCTCGGCAGCTACCACGTCAGCCAGCAGAACACCTTCACGGGTCGCCTCACCGAGGAGATGCTGGACGCGGTGTTCACGACCGCCCGCGCCCGGGCGGAGGATACGCGGGCCGGGCACGGCGCCTCGGTCGAGGCCTGACGCACGGGACCACGGACCGCGGGTGACGCGCTGCCCGCGCGTCCCCGGCCCCCAGCGGTGTGCAGCCGAACGACCCGTTCGAGGTCGACAGGCTGCAAACCCTACGCCGAGGTGGCAGCGGGCGGGGCGTCGGCGGGCCGGCGGCGGGCGGGGCGTTGGCGGGCAGCGGGCGGGGCACCGGCGGGCAGCGGGCGGCCGGAGCGTGCACCGCGGGTGTCGTGCTGCGCGCGCGTCCCCGGCCCCCAGCGGTGTGCAGCCGAACGACCCGTTCGAGGTCGACAGGCTGCAAACCCTACGCCGAG
>PXDB01000035.1 GCA_003565155.1 Nitriliruptoraceae bacterium
ACCGCCGGGATCTGGTTCAGGTGCGCCAGGGTCACGTCCCACACCAGCCCACCATCGCCGGTCACCGCCGCAGCACTGACGCCCGTGACCACTCCTCCCACCGCCAGGAGCAGGGCGACCGTGACGGCGGCGACACCGAGGTGGCTGGCGAGCCACGCGGTCCTGCTGACGGGCGTGGCGAGCACCGCCTCGGCGCGGCCCCGTGCCTCCTCGGCGCGCAGCGACTGGATCGAACCGATCGCCGCCCCGGCTGCCACGAAGGCCATGAAGGTGGCGATGTAGGCGAGGTAGCCCCCGACCAGGTCCTCCGCACCGAACAGCTCCAGGAAGGCCTCGGGCAGGTCGGTGAAGGCCTGGGTGAGCGCGTCGGTGTAGGCGCCGTAGGCCACACCCGTCACCAGCAGGCCCGTGCCCCATCCGAGGGTGTTGGCGCGCTGGAGCCGTGCGGCAAGGCCCAGCGGCGTGCCGAGCCGGGCGGCTGCGTGCCGCGCACCCGGCCGGGTCGCGAGCAGCCCGGCGCCCAGGTCGCGGCGCGCGGCCAGCAGGAAGCCGACGCCGGTGGTCACGAAGGCGAAGGCGACCGTCAGCGCCAGCGGCCACCAGCGGTCCAGGACGTAGGGCGCGGTCTGCTGCGCCCAGGCCAGGGGCGAGAACCAGGACAGGGTCGTGCCACCCTCGGCGGCGACGTCCCCACCCGCACGGATGAGGAAGGCGGCGCCGAGCGCGGCCCCGGCAAGGCCCGCGGCGCCGCGGGCGTAGCTGCTGAGCTGCGCGGTGATGCTGGCGACCCCGGCGAAGGCCATCCCGGTCGCCGCGAGGCCGACCGCGAACACCGCTGAGCCGGCGACGGCGAAACCGGCGATCCCGACCAGCGCCCCGAACACGACCGCGGCGGCGAGCAGGTTGGTGAGCAGCGCCACCAGCAGGGTCGCGGTCAACTGTGCCGCACGCCCGACCACGTTCGCCTGCACCAGCTCGAGCCGGCCGGTCTGCTCCTCCTGTCGGGTGTGGCGCACGACCAGCAGGATCGACATCAGAGCCGTGGCCAGGGCGAAGTACAGCCCGTAGCCGTTGGCGACGAAGCGCTCGTAGGTCGGGTCGTCGAACCCGTACCCGGGCCCGATCAGCAGCCGGCCCACGGGGTCGGCGAACAGGGCGGTCGCGGTGGCGAGCTCCGCCTCGGTGTCGGCGACGCTCGGCAGCGCGGCGTTGAGGTAGATGACGAACAGCGCCAGCGCACCCGTCCACGCCGGCAGCTTGATGCGGTCGCGGCGCAGCAGGAAGCGCACCAGCACCCCGGTGCCGGCCAGGGCACGGCCGGCGGTGCGGGCAGGCGCGGGTGACGTTGATCGCACGTCGATGCTCATCGGGGGTCCGTGCGGTGGTTGGCCCTGGCCTCGAGGTCATCGCCGTAGTGGCGCATGAGCAGCTGCTCGAGGGTCGGCGGGTGGGCAACGATGGCGCGCACGCCGAGCGGACCGAGGGCCGCGACCACCTCCTCGACGTGGTCACCGTCCACCTCGAAACGGACCTGTCCGTCCACCTGCTCCAGCGCGTGCACACCCGGGAGCCCGGCCAGCTGGTCGGTGGGGGAGGTGGTCTCCAGGCGCATGCTGACGCGGTGCAGGTGGCGCAGCTCGGTGAGGGTCCCGGACTCCACGATCACGCCGTGCCGGATGATGGAGATCCGGTCGGCCAGCACCTCCACCTGCGCGAGGATGTGGCTGGAGAGCAGCACCGTGCACCCCACCTCCCGGGCCTCGCGGATGCACTCCTGGAACACCACCTCCATCAGCGGGTCGAGCCCGGCGGTGGGCTCGTCGAGGAGCAGCAGCTCAACATCCGAGCTCAGCGCGGAGATCAGGGCCACCTTCTGCCGGTTGCCCTTCGAGTAGGTCCGGCCCTTGCGGGTCGGATCGAGGTCGAAGCGTTCGCACAGCTCGTCGCGGCGCGCACGATCGAAGCCGCCCCGCAGGCGGGCGAACAGGTCGATGGCCTCACCGCCGGTCAGGTTCGGCCACAGCTCCACGTCACCGGGCACGTAGGCCAGGCGGCGGTGGAGGTCGACCGCGTCGCGCCACGGGTCGCCACCGAGCAGCCGGGCGGTGCCGGCGTCGGCCTGCAGCAGCCCCAGCAGCACGCGGATGGCCGTGGACTTGCCCGCGCCGTTCGGGCCGAGGAAGCCGTGGACCTCACCCTCCGCCACCTCGAGGTCGAGCCCGTCGAGCGCCACCGTTCGCCCGAAGCGCTTCACCAGGCCTCGGGTGCTGATCACGGTGCTCATCTCAGCCTCCTACCGGGACTCCTCGACCCGTCGCGCCTGACGGTAGACGCGGACAGGTGGGTCCGAGGACCCGACCGCGGCGGGTGCGGCCGGTGCCCGGTCGCAGCGTTGGCAGCTGCGTGGAGCATCGCCAGGTACTCGCCCAGGTGGCGATCCGGGGCACAGCGGGTGCACCGGCGCATCAGCCGATGGGCAGCTCACAGCGGGTGGACCACCCACACGTTCGGCTCGACGTAGACGGCGTGGTCCTGTGCCGCGTCCACGTGCAGGGGGGTGAGGGCACCGGGTACCACGGCCGGACCCGAACGCTCCAGCGCCAGTCCGGTCCACGTCCGCCACTGGGCCAGGGTCCCGGTGATGGTCATCGAGGTCGGGCACACGCTGTGGATGCGGCCGCCGGCCCGCACGTGCAGGCGCAGCCAGGGGTCGGTCGGCATGCCGTCCTCCGGCCGGAGCCTGGCGGCGTACACCGTCATCGGTGTCTCGGGTTCCTCGTGCTTGCGACTGGGACGCACCGGCGCCACCAGTTCCGTGACCCCGACCTCGCGCGCCGCGTCCTTCATCGCCTCGAGGAGCCGCAGCGCGAGGCCGGTGCCGCGGTGGGACGGCGCGACCATGATCTCCAGCGCGGAGACGTGCGTCGGTGGTCGTCCGGCGAGGTGGTCGAGCCACGCCCACCGCACGACACCGTCCCAGCCGTCGGCCGGGAGGGTGCCGCGCGCCGGGTGGCCGTCGATGGCCACCGGCACCGAGTAGGCGCGCCCGACCACCTCGTCACCGTCGACGGCGGAGAAGATGTGCGTGGCGTGGTCGTCCTGCCGGGCGTAGAACAGGTCGGCGATCGGATCGTGGAGCATGAAGGTCGGCCACAAGGTGGTCAGGGCGTCCGCACCGTCGGCGAGGTCGGGCCGTACTGCCACCGAGTGGATCTCCACAGGCAACCGTCACGCTCCCATCAGCCGATGGTCGACACGATACGCCCGCGCCGGCCCGAGGACGGGCAGCCGACGCCGACGTGCGCTGGCGTCCGGGTGCACGATGCCGTGCCGGCTTCCGCCGCGTCGGTTGCTTCACGACGTTCCCCCCAGGGGTCGGGGCGAACGTCGTGGAGCAACCGTGGTGGTGCCGGTGGCATTGGTGGTGCCGGCGGGGTGCGAGCACCGGTGATCGCGGTGGTGCCAGGGGGCGCGAGGGGTGCCGGCGGGGTCCGAGCGCCCGTGACGGGTGGTGCCGGCGGTACCGGCCGTGCCGGCGGGGTCCGAGCGCCCGTGACGGGTGGTGCCGGCGGTACCGGCCGTGCCGGCGGGGTCCGGGCGCCGGTGACCGGCGGTACCAGCGGTGCCGAGGTTGCCGGCCCCGGTCCGTCGACCGGCTGCGGGCAGCCTCCCTGCCCGGTCAGCTGGCGCGCTGGAGGGGGAACTCCCGGGTGGCCGGCAGGTCCTGTCGGTCCTGCTGGAACTCGGTGGTGGCCATCGGGCTGGAGATCAGGAAGTCGGCGGTGGCCCGGTTGCAGGCCGCGGGGATGTTGCGCAGGGTGGCGATGCGCAGCAGGGCCTTCACGTCGGGGTCGTGGGGCTGGGGTTCGAGCGGGTCCCACAGGAAGATCATCATGTCGACGGTGCCCTCGGCCACCATCGCGCCGATCTGGAGGTCGCCGCCGAGGGGGCCGCTGTTGAGACAGGTCACCTCGAGGCCGACCTCGTGGGCGAGCACGCTGCCGGTGGTCCCGGTCGCGATGAGGCGGTGGGGACGCAGGCTCTCACGGTTGTACTCGGCCCACTCGACCAGGTCCACCTTGCAGTTGTCGTGGGCGATCAGGGCGATGGTCTTGGGCGTGGGTGCGACGTCGTGCATGGGTTCACCTCTGGTGTGCGGGGACGTGCCACGAGCGGGGTCATGCCAGGTGGAGTGGGGCGCGTGGCAGATCCGGAGGGTCGGCGCGCGGCTGGTCGGCCGATCGGAGGCCGTTGGAGGGGGCACGAGAACGCTGCGAGACGGGTGCGGTAGAGAGGGGTGCGGCGCGCCTGCTGCAGGTTCCGTACCGCGCACCCGGGGGACAACCGGGGTACCCCCCGACGACGACGGTGTCCGGTTGGACTGGAACTGGACCGGCCAACCGTCGGGAGGTGGCGCGGTGCGGCCTGCCGTATGGCCTGCGGAACGGGTGTGCCCCCTTGTCGGGGGAGGGGGGGCGGCATTCCCGGTGTGTGACATCCGCGGGGCGGCCGCGGGCCGCGGTTGTCGGCGAGATCCGAAGGCCGGCCGAGGTCCCCGGGGCGGCCGTGGTCCGCGGTTGTCGGCGAGGTCCGCGGGGCAGCCGAGGACGGCTGGACGGTCGCCTGTCGTCGGGGTGGTCCGACTCGTCCAGCTCCGCCGGAGTGTCATACTCGGGAGAGCAGCCGCGTCAGCCGATGCCGATGCCGATGCCGACGCCGTCCGAGGGCAGCCGCCTCCGCCGACAGAGAGCAGCCTCGTCCGTCGGCTGTGTCGGCTGTGAGCGCGCAGCCGACCCGAACGTGAGGCCAGCGTTGTCGCCCGCACGACCGGCGAACCCCGACCCGGACCAGCCTGGAGCGGCGTGGAGAGAGGTTTCACTGCCATGTCCGACGTGATCCCGACGGAGGCCGTCGACACCTACCTGGAGTTGGCGCTCGCAGGGGAACAACGTCGTGCAACGAGGTACGTGGTTGATCTCCTCCACGACGCGACGCCGCCGGCCGCGCTGATCACCGACCTGCTGGCCCCGGCCCAGCATGAGGTCGGTGAGCGGTGGCATCACGGGGACCTGTCGACCGCCGACGAGCACCTGGTGACGTCGATCACGCTATCGAGCCTCGCAGCCATGTGCGCCGGGTCGAGTCGCCCGGAGCCACGGGGACTGGTCCTGGTCATCTGCGCCGAGGACGACTGGCACTCCCTCGCGTCCCAGATGTTCGCGGAGCTGCTGCGGCAGGCGGGACGGCGGGTGCTCCATCTCGGCCCCTCCGCGCCCAGCGCGGACGTGTCGGTGTTCATCGAGCGACAACGGCCGGAGGCGGTCGCGGTCACCTGCAACCTCTCCTTGGCCTACCTCGGCACCAGCCGCGTGGCGGACGCCGCCCACGCCCACGGTGTCCCGGTGCTGGCCGGGGGCGGGGCCCTGGACCTGCAACGCGCGCTCCGCCTCGGTGCCGACGGTTGGGCGCAGGACAGTACGAGTGCGGTGCGCGTTCTGGATCAGTGGCGGGCCCGCACACCGGTCGTCGATCCACGGCCCGTGCAGCACGATCCGGCAGCGCTGGCGCTCGACCGCAGCGCTCCCGACCTCGGTGGAAGGGCCTTCGAGGAGCTCGGGCAGCTGCGCTCGTCCCTGCTCGGACGCGATCGGCACTGGCTATCCACGCTGCGCAGCGATCTCGTGGACACGGTGCGGTGCCTGGCCGCCGCGCGGCTCGTGGAAGACCCCGAGGTGTTCGCGGAGTACCGGGAGTGGCTCCGTCAGCTGTACGCGTCACGGGGCGTGCCCGAGCAGGTGCTTGCTGTGGGCGCACGGGCCCTGCGTCCGCTCGTCGCTGAGGTCGACGTCGCAGCGGCGGACCTCCTGGTCGGTCGGTAGCAACAGCGATACGGTCGCGTGTCCGTCCGACGGAGGAGGTCGACGTTGACGGAGGAGGTCGGGTCGACACGGGACACCCGACGGCAGGTACACGGCGGTGCGCCCGGTCGTGGTGGGCGCCGTTCCTTGTGGCAAGCGTGCTGTCCGGCGTCCTGCTGGCAGGGTGCGTCGAGCCGTCCTTCGACCAGGACGCGTACGACGAGCTGGCGGCCTGGGCCGCGTCGGCCACCACCCTGCACGACCCGGTCCTCGACGACCTCGAGGCCGTCCTCGAGGACCCGGACACCCCCCAGCTCCAGGCGGGACGGCAGCTCCCCGCCGTGGAGCGGGCGCTCGCCGCCCGCGAGGGGTTGACGGACGCCGATGAGGTCCGCACCTGGACCATCCGGAACGTGGGCCCCGACGGCGAACGGGAGGTCACAGGTGAGGAGTTCGCCGCGTTGATCGAGGAGCTCGAGGCGTCGCTCTTCACGCTGCAACGGGCCGCCGAGGACGTCCGGGACGCGGAGGACCGCACCGACCCGGCACTCGAGGAAGCCGTGGCGGAGGCCGACGCACAGGCGCAGGAGGCCAGGACCCGGTACCGCCTGCTGCTGTTCGGCGGTGACGATGGCGGTGGGTGATGGGGCGGTGACGGCGGCGGCGGGTGATGCGGCCGTGACGACGCCGGCGGGTCATGGGGCGGTGACGGCGGCGGTGGGTGCTGGGACGGTGACGAGAGCCGCCGTGGGTCAGCCGCCGCCAACCTCCGGTCGGTGCCAGGCCGTGCACGCCAGGTGCTTGACCATCACCAGGCACGGGTTCCCGGGCCACAGGGTGTCGGCGGGGAGCTCCTCCAGCCCCTGGTAGCCCAGGGCCCGGTAGAAGGCGCGGGTCGCCGCGTACTCCGGTGAGGGGTGACTGGGCCCCAGCGTCTTGACCTGCAGGTAGGCGGTGCCGGCCCGTGCCAGGTCGCCCTCCGCCGCCGCGACGAGCGCACGCCCAACGCCTTCGCGGTGGTGGCCCCGGTCCGCCGCCAGGACGTACATCTCCGCGAGGCGCTCCTCGTGCTGTTCGAGGACGAGCACGCCCACCGCACGCCCGTCGAGGGTCGCGACGTAGGTCGGGAGGTCCGCGGAGCGGGTCACGTACGCCGTGATCGCCTCCTCGATGCCGAACCACTCAGGCAGCCCGCGCAGCAGCTCGGCGACCACCTCAGGGCGGGGCCGGTCGCGCTCGATCCGGATCATCGGTGTCCCACCACTGTCTCCCACCGCGCTCGGGACCGGGGCAGCGTAGAACCTGGTGGAGCGACGGATCGGTGGGGGTGGCAGCAGCCGGTGTCCGGCGGTCGCTGGGGCCGGGCCGAGGAGGACGGGGACGGGGCGAGGGCGACGGGGCGAGACCCCGACGTGGTGCGGCCAGCACCCGGTGTGCGGGGCGGGTGGCTCCACTCCGCTGCCTGCGCCAGCGACGTAGGTTCAGCGCGTCGAGGTTGCGGTGCCAGGCGTCTGATGCCGGGGGGGCGTTGACACCGGAAGGGCAGGAGAGGCAGGAGGGTGGCGGTCATGAGCCGGACGGAGCAGCGACGGCAGGCACAGCGGGCCCGGCTGCGTGCAGCGGAGGCGGCGACCTTCGCGTACTACGGCGTGGCCACGGTCACCGAGGAGCTGGTCATCGCCGACCCTCCGCTGACGACCCGGGTCGTCCGGGTGGGCACCGGGACCCCAACGGTGCTGTTCCACGGCGGTGGGATGACCTCCACGGTCTGGGCACCGCTGGTGGCGCACCTGCCCGGTCGCGCCCTCCACCTCGTCGACCTGCCCGGCTGCGGTCTCGCCGACCCCTACGACCACGGGGAGGTGGACCTCGCCCGCCACCAGGCCGCCTTCGTCGGCGCGGTGCTCGACGCCCTCGGCCTGCAGCGCGCGTCGGTGATCGGTGCGTCGATGGGTGGCTGGTACGCGCTGCGCGCGGCGCTGGCACGACCCGAACGGATCACCTCGGCGACGCTGTTGACCGCGCCGGCGCTCGCACTGCCCGGGGCACGGATGCCGGTCCCGATGGCCGTGCCGGGGACGTGGGTCGGGCGCCGCATGGCGGCGTCCACCCGACCACCCTCGGCGCGGATGACCCGCCGCGTCCTGTTGATGATCGGCGGGGAGGGCTCGGTCGCCACGGCGCCGGAGGCGCTTTTCGACGCCCTCGGTGCGGCGATGGCCCTGTCGGCCACGAGCGCGGCCACCCTCGACATCTGCCGGTGGCGCACCCCGCACCCGCACCTGCAGGTCACCGGCGCCGAGCTCGCCGCGTGCGAGGTCCCGATGCTGCTGCTGTGGGGCGAGGAGGACGTGGTGCAGCCGCCGGAGGCCGGCAGGTGGGCGGCCAGCATGCTCCCACAGGGCCGCTGCGAGGTGCTGCCCGGTGGCCACGGGCTGTGGTTCGACCAGCCGCAGCGGTGCGGCGAGCTGGTGACGGCGTTCCTGCGCGAGGTGGACCCGTGACCGACGCCTACCCCGTGCTGGGTGCGTGCACGGCGTCGGAGACCCCGGCCTCGTCGAGCGTCGCGCCGCGGGCCCGGAGGACGGTCGTCTCCGACGCGGCGTCCACGCGCGCCAGCAGGGATGCCTGGGGCTCCAGGTCCCGGAGGGTGAGCACGGCGTCGCCCGCGCCGAGGTGGGCGCGCTCGGCCTCGGCGGCCCCGAGCAGCAGCGCGGCACGCGCCATGTCCCCGCCCGCCGCTGCGGCCACCGCGACGCCCTCCAGGGCGCCGGCCCGCTCGTCACCGACGCCCTGGCGCACCGCGCTGTCGTAGGCCTCCTGCAGCACCCCCAGAGCGCTCCGCGGATCACCGCCGGCCAGCGCCGCGTGGCCCTTCAACCACTGGACGAAGGGCAGCCCGAAGAAGCGGCCGGCCCGGTCGTGCCACCTCGCCGCGGTCTCCAGGGCGTCGCGGGCGGCGGCGAGGTCCGACCGGCGCAGGCGCACGTAGCCCTGCGCCGCGGCGTGTACCGCGTGTGCGAGGCCGGCACCGCTGCGTGCCAGCACGGTGGCCGAGGCCGTCAGGTGGTCGTCGGCCACCTCGTCGTCGCCGAGGGTCGCGGCGATCATCGCCAGGCAGGACCGCAGCTCCACCTCGACGACCGGGTTGGGGATCGGCAGTGCCTCACAGACGTCGAGGTAGTGGGCACCAGCCTCCCTGGCTCCGGCGCCGTCCCCTCGCAGCTGCAGCAGTGGGAGCAGGGTCTCGGCCGCGACGACGCTCCACCACCCGGCCCCGTGGTCGCGGAGCTGCGTACCGGCCCGCAGCAGCGCCCCCTCGGCTGCGGCGAGCTCGCCCTCGGCAGCCAGGACCTGGCCCCGCAGCAGCTCCCAGGTACCGAGGAGCCAGCCCTGCTGCCCGGCACCGCCGTGCAGCGCCGCCCGGCGCGCGCCATCCCGGTCCCCGGCGAACCAGCGGTGTGCGCTCTCGGCGATGCGCGCCAGCTCCGAGAGGACCGGATCGTCCCCGGTGGCGGCCACGGCGCGCTCCGCCCAGCGCAGGCCATCACGGGTCGCGGCAGGTGCCTTGACGCGCAGCATGGCGGCCCAGGTCAGCGCGGCCGGGTCCGTCGCCGCGGGGTCGACCAGGTTGGCGGTGTCGACGGGGGTGCCGGGGTTGCCGGGGTCGGCGGTGTCGACGGTGTCGACGGTGTCGACGGGGCCGACGGGGCCGAGCGCCCGGTCGCACCAGGCCACGCCTTCCTGGGTCCGGCCCGTGGCGTACCACAGCCAGCCGAGCCGTCCCGCCAGCTGCTGGGCGAGCGATCGGTCGTCCCGGCCGACGGACCAGCGCAGCGCGGCCCGGATGTCCGGTTCCCGCTCCAGCTGCGCGGCGAGGTCGACGTCCCAGTCCCGCTCGTCGCCGCGGTCGGTCGCCGCGAGCCAGGTGCAGACCGCAGCCGCGTGGGCGTGGCGGACCGCCACCTCGACGTCGCTGTCGGCGAGCTGCCGCAGCCCGAACTCGCGCAGGGTCTCGAGCATGCGGTAGGTGGTCGTGCCGGCGTCCCGGTCGACGGTGAGCAGGGAGCGGTCGTTGAGGGCGTCGACGGCCTCCAGCGGATCGAGGTCGGTACCGACCGCGGGGAGCAGCGCACCGAGCAGCTCGAGGTCGAACCCGCCGCGGGGGACGGCCGCGGCCATCCATGCCCGGCGTTCGTCCTCGGTGAGCAGATCCCAGCTCCACTCCACCGTGTCCTCCAGCGCCCGGTGCCGAGGTGGCATCCCGCGCCGGCGGTCCCGCAACACCCGGAAGCGGTCCTGGAGCTGCGTCGCGAGGTCGGGGACCGACAGGATCCGTGTCCGGGCCGCGGCCAGCTCGATGGCCAGGGGCAGACCGTCCAGGGCACGGACCAGGGCGACCACGGTGCCCACGTCCTCGGCCTCGAGGGAGAAGGCCGGCGCCACGGCCTGTGCCCGCTCCTCGAACAGCCGCACGGCGGGGGCGTCGCGGGCCGCCGTCACGTCGGTGGTGCCTTCGGGTGGGACCGGCAGCGTCGGCACGGGCCACACCACCTCGCCGGTCAGCCCGAGCGGTTCACGGCTGGTCACCAGCACCGTCAGCTGCGGGCAGCCGGTCACCAGCTGCTCCACCAGGTCGGCGACGTCGGCGAGGAGGTGCTCAGCGTTGTCGAGGACCAGGATCGCGGGTGCCGGGTGGATGCCGGCGCGCAGGGCGTCCACCACCTCGTCGTCGGGGTCGAGGTGGACGTCCAGGGCGGCAGCGACGGTGCGTACGAGCAGGGTGGGTCTGGCCAGGGGCGCCAGCGAGGCCAGGTGTACCGACCGCTCCGCGGCCCCCTCGGTGAGGCGGAGCGCCAGCTCGAGTGCCAGCCTCGACTTGCCCGCACCCCCGGGTCCGGTCAGGGTCAGGAGGCGCTCAGCGGCCAGCAGCTGCTCGAGGCGGTCCAGCTCCTCCTCCCGGCCGACGAAGCTGCTCACGGGCCGGGGGAGCGCGGTCGCGCGGGCGCGGGATGCGCCGGCGGCTCCTGGCGAGGGTGGCGCCGTGCCTGGCCTGGTGGTCGTGCCGGGGTCTGGATCGGAGCTGACCGGCGTGGTGCGCTGGCGCAGTACGTCCTCGTGGGCCTGCTGCAGCACCGGTGAGGGATCGAGCCCCAGTTCCTCCGCCAGCAGCTCCCGGCCGGTGGCGTACACCGTCAGGGCGTCGGCCTGCCGGCCGCTGGCGGCCAGGGCCCGCATCAGCTGGGCGCGGAACCGCTCGCGCAGCGGGTGGGCGGTGACCAGGGTGGTGAGCTCATCCACGCACGCCGTCTGCTCACCGAGGGCCAACCGGGCGTCGATCAACGCGCCTGTGGCGGACAGGCGGCGCTCCTCGAGCCGCTCTGCCTCGGCCACAGCCCACTCCCCGGTCACGTCCTGGAGGGCGTCGCCGCGCCACAGGGCGAGGCCGCCGGCCAGCGTGTGACGGGCGTTCTCCGGGTCACCGGCGGTCAGCGCCTGCTCGCCGTCGCCGAGGGCGGCCTCGAACCGTGCGGCGTCCACGTCCTCCGGTCTCAACGCCAGCAGGTAGCCGCCCTCGGTGGTGACGAGCACGTCCACCGCACCGTTGGCCTCCAGGGTCCGGCGCAACTTGAACACGGCCTGCTGGAGGGCGTTGGTGGGGTTGGTCGGGGGTGCGGCACCCCACAGGGTGTCGATGAGCCGTTCGATCGAAAGGGAGGTCCCGGGGTGGCTCGCCAGGAACGCCACCAGGAGCCGCTGGCGGCCGGCGGGCAGACGGATGTCACGGCCGTCGAACCGCAGCTGCAGCGGTCCGAGGATCCCGCACGCCAGACCCACGATCCGCACCTCCACCGGTGACGCTAGGCGACCCCGACCGAACGGACGAGGGTCGCGTCCTGACCGTCCTTACGGTGCGGGTCGTGCGGCGCGGTCGGCAGCGCGCACGCCGCCGTCGGTGGTGCGCACGCCGCCGTCGGTGGTGCGCACGCCGCCGTCGGTGGTGCGCACGCCGCGGTCGATGCCGGCGCCGTCACCCGCGAACGACCACCACGGGGAGGCCCGATGTCCCTTCGGCGAGCGAGAGCCCATCAGCTCCCGTTGCCGGCCGCCACCGTCGCTGCGGTCACCTCGGTGTTGCTGCTCGCGGCCTGCACGGACGGGACGGACCAGACCACGGTCCCCGATGCGGCCGAGGAGACCGAGACCCAGGGGCACGCCGAGCAGACCGATGCGGACGAGGACCCAGCTGCGACCGCGGACGGCGACGACGAGCAGGTCGTCGGGGAGGGGTGGCAGCTGGTCGCGGACCTCGACGAGCGCCCTGACGTCGGTGAGTACCCGGTGCTGGCCGCCGTCGATGAGGACTCCCTGCTCACGGCCTGGGACCGTTTCGACCTCTCCGGCAGCCCCCCGCGGATCGATCACGACCTCTCGCTGACCGTGCTGCTGGCCGGCGTGGGCGCCTGTGACCCCGAGCAGCAGGAGGCGGTCATCTGCGAGGACATCGACCTCGAGGTGGGCCAGGGCACCTTCCTGGTGGACGTCGCGACGGAACTGCTGCGCTGTCCGTCGACCGAGGTCGAACGGACCCTGGTGGTGACCATCGACCGCGAGGCGTTGGGCGGCGCCGACACCCTCTCCATCGCTGCGCCGCACGCGCAGACCACCCGCCTCGTCAGCACGCAGCGCACCGACACACCGACGGGCACCGAGTTCCTCCGGCGACACGAGCTGCTCGAGCTGCGGGCCGATCCCAACCCCGTGACCCAGGGCGACGCCCTCGACCTCGACCTGGTCGTCGCCGAGGAGGCGGACAGCTCCGCCGACCCGCAGGACCACCGGCCGGCGGACATGCAGGTCCTGGCCTGGGACGGGGTCCAGTGGCTGGAGCGTGCGCGCCCCGACATGGAGGTCGTGGCCGCCACCGACACGGGCGAGGACCCGCCCGGCGACGTCCGCTTCGAGGTGGACACCTCGGACCTCGACCCGGGACACCACGTGTTCTCGGTGGTCCCCGCGGTCGCCGATCCGTCGCACGACGAGATCGAAGCTGCGGTCGTCGAGGTCGAGGTGGTCGCGCTCGAGGAGTGAGCGTCGGGTGACGCGGGGACGCGGCGCACGGTCACCGCTCCCGCAGCCCGCCCGTCACCGCCGCGCCGCAGCCACCCACCGTGACCCCGTGGCTGCGGTCGGGGTCACGACCACGGCGTACTCCGGCGCGTCCGGGTCGTAGGCGCTGCCCGCCACGTCCCCGAGCACCTCGACGACACGGAAGCCCGCGGCCGCGAACTCGGCGGTCGCCTGGTCGACGCTGAGGTGCGCGGTCCAGACGTGGACGGTGCGGGTGCGGTCGGGCTCCACGAGCACGTAGCGGTCGAGGGCGACCTGTTCGGCGTCGTAGCGCACCGTCTGGTGCACACCGACGTAGGGGCCGGGCGCCCAGAAGCCGTCCATCAGCCGGTCCTCGACCGTGCACCCCGCCGTGACGGTCGCGAAGTGCGCCGGTGCGTGCAGGTCGACCAGCAGGTGCCCGCCGGTGCGCATCCGGTCGCGGACCCGTCGCAGCAGCCGGTGCCGGTCGGCAGGCGACATCGCGCAGTGGTCGAGGTAGATCAGCAGCGCCAGGTCGTGCTCGGGAAGGGGTGCGGTGCGGTAGTCGGCCACCTCGAAGGACGCACGTGCCGAGGTGGCCCGCGGCGTTGTGGCCTCCTGCGAGGTGGCCCGTTGCCGGGCCGCGTCGATCGCCACCGCGGACAGGTCGATGCCGTGGACGCGGGCGCCGTGCTCGGCCAGCGGGTTCGCGTACAGCCCCGGCCCGCAGCCGAGGTCCAGGACGCGCCTGGCGCCGTCCACCTCGAAGCGGTCGACGATCCAGTCGAGTGACCGGGCGATGAAGGCGTGGTCCCGGGAGGCGGCGTCGATGTCCGGGTCGAGGTGGAAGGCGAGCATCCGCTCCTGCATGTGAGGATCGGTCCACAGCTCCTGCGGCCCGCCGACGGCGAAGGACTCGGGGATGTGGGCGAGGTGCTGGGCCAGCTCGTAGGGGGTCATGGTGTCTCCGGCGGTCGTGCGGTCGGCGGTGGGGCGGCGGTGCTGGCCGTCGCGGTCGTCGTCGGCCTCGCGTGCCTCCGACTCACCCGCAGGGTTCCGGGGCGCCCCGGTCGAGGTCGAGCTCCAGCAGGTTCGCGGTGTCCGGCGCGCTGTCGGCGATGATGGCGGCCAGCGCCGGAGTCGGCCCGGTGAGCACGAGGGTGGCGACCTCCGGGTCGTCCTCCGCGAGCCGTTGGTTGACCGCGTCGAGGTCGGCGAGGGGGCCGTCCTCCCGGCCGCGGTCGAGGAGGGGTTCGTCCTCGAGCCAGCCGCTGCGGGCCAGGTTGTCCGTCGCACGACGCGCCTGCTCGAGGGCGTGGGCGACGCCGTCCTCCGGCGGGGGCAGCTGCCGGAATCCGCTGGAGGTGCCGAACCCACCGCCCACGAGGGTGGTGCCGAGGTCGAACACCTCGACGATCTCGTCGCCGCCCCGGCTGCAGGCGCTGTAGCCGAGGGCCTGACGGCCCTCCGCGTGCGTGCCGTCCGCGACCCGGAAGCCGACCCAGGTCAGCGCCACGTCGTCGTGGTCGTCGGTCAGTGCGGCTACAGCCTCTCGGTCGATCGCGTCGTCCCAGCTGAGCTCGATGGTCGCCGCCGTCGCATCGCCGGCCCGCCCCGGATCGAAGGGCACCGGCGAGCTGTCCGCGGGATCCTCGCTCAGCCGTGGCCCCCGCCAGGCGGTGATCGGCCCGCTGCCCACCGCCGTGGTCATCGCCAGCGGCCCGAGCCGTGTCTCGTAGCGGCCGAGATCGCTGGTGGCGGCACCGACGGCGCGCTCGAAGCGGACCTCGGTCGTGCGCCGGAGCAGGCCGACGTTCGAGCCCACGTCCCGTGCCTCCGCGCCGGGACGCAGGAGGATCGGCAGGTCGATGCTGGCGACCACGTGCCGCTCCAGCCGATCCCCGCGTTCCACCAGCAGCGGGTGGACGAGGAGGGTCGCGGCGAACTGGGCGACGACCACGACGACCACCAGCAGGAGGGCGGCACGCCACGCGACCGAGAGCATCGTGCGTGCCACGGCCCGCCGCATCCACCTCGGATCGAAGGACGGTGTGTCCCGGTCCGCGGCAACGGCCGGTGTCGGGGTCGTGTCGGCCAGTTCGTCGAGGCGTCGCCCGCACGCCTCGCACGCGTCGAGGTGGCCGGTGATGCGCGCGGACTCCTCCGCATCGGTGCGGCCGTCGAGCTCACGGCGCAGATCGTCGGTGGAGGGGTGGTCTGCGTGAGGTGGACCGGTGCGGTCCGGGTCATCGGTGGGCATGGCCACCCTCCTCGAGGTAGGCGGCGTGGAAGGCGCGGCGGGCGCGGTGCAGCAGGACCCGGCAGGCGCCGGGGCTGCGGTCCAGCACCTCGGCGACCTCTGCATGGGGCATGCCCAGGTCGTCGGCGAGGACCAGCACCGTGCGGTAGGTCTCCGGGAGCCGGGCGAGCGCAGCGCGGACGGTCTGCTGCTCCACCACGTCGACGTCGGTCGTCGCCCGCTCCGGGAGCGGGTCCGTCGGCTGCTCCGTGCGCCGACGGAGCCGGTCGAGGGCGGTGGTGCGGGCGATCGCCAGCAGCCAGGCACGGGGGCTACCGCCGCGGTAGCCGGCCATGGCGCGGGTGGCACGCACGAAGGTGTCCTGCATCAGGTCCTCGGCGAGGTCGGGATCCCGGGTCATCGCGACCAGGAAGCGGAACACCGGCGTGGCGTGGGCGCGGTACAGCTCCTCCACACACGCCCCGCTGCCTCGATCCGGTCCGTCTCGGTCGCACCCAGGGAGACGCGCGACAGGGCCCGGACGTTACGCATCGATCCGGAACCCGCCCTGGTCGCGCGGCGTGGTCCCCGTGGGCGTCGGCGAACGGCCGCTGGCCGTGCGTCGCGGTCGCCGTGGCCACCAGCGAACGGCCAGTGGTCGTACGCCAGGCACGCACCGACGCCTGACCGGAGTGCGGCCCCGGCGAGGCAGCCACGCTGAGGAGCTGCACGGCGTTGGCTGATCGGGGAACCCACGTGAACGACACGAACCTGTCCCGCACCGACGCATCCGTCGACGAGCTCGAGCGCTACGCCGACCCCGGCCGTCCGCCGGCGCACGGGGTCTACCCGCTCGCCAGGCTCCTGATAGGGGCGGCGATCGTCGTGCCGTGGATCCTGCCCGGCCCCCTCGGGTTGACGGTGCTGGTCCTGGCCGCTGGTGCCGGGGTCGGTTTCGATGTGTGGCTGTCCCGTCGTTTCGGTCTGCCACGTCTCTGGCAGCTCCCACCGGAGGTGCGCCAGGGCCAGCTGGTGCTGATCGCCGGCATCCCCGTGGTCGTGCTCGCTCCCTTCATCCTCGCGTGGGCCCTGCCGTGGAGCAGCCTGGAGGTCGGGGGGGGTCGTCGCGGGTATCGCTGTGGCGGTGGTGCTCGGCGTCGGCGGGCCGATCACCGACCGCCGGGCCCGTGCGAAGGCTCGTGAGGTGCTACAGCGGATGCGGTGACCTGCGGCGGCCCGGCGGCGGCCCGGCCGCGGGTCCCCGGCCGAGGTCGTCGAGCCTCGACGCTCAGCTGCCGGTCACCCGCCCCAGGCCTCGCGGAAGGCCACCCGGCCCCGGGTCCTGAGGACCCCACCGCGGTAGATCCGGGCCGCGACCGGGATCATCACCGCGATGGCGGCGATGGCCAGGGCCAACGCCAGCACGATCTGCCACCACGTGGCCACGCCCAAGGCGAACAGGATCGGCTGGACGATCGGGGCGGTGAAGGGCACGAGCCCGGCCACGGTGGCGACGGTCCCGGTGGGGTCGTTGAGGGCGAACTGTGCACCGAACAGCGCCAGCACCAGCACCATGATCACGGGCAGCACCGCGCTCTGCATGTCCTCGACGCGGGAGACCACGGAGCCAGCCGTCGCGAACAGCGTCGCGTACAGCAGGAAGCCGACGACGTACCACGGGATCACCAGCCCGAGGGCGGTCCAGGCCGCGGCGGGAACCTCCACCACCTCGGTGGCGAGCAGGCCCCCCGCGGCCACGCCGGCGAGCAGCAGGATCTGCGCCAGCCCTAGGCCGCCGAGCCCGAGGATCTTGCCCGTGAGCAGCTCGGTTGGCTTCAGCGAGGACAGCAGGACCTCGACGACACGGGACTGCTTCTCCTCCACGATGCCCTGGGCGACCCACTGCCCGTAGACGGCGAGCAGGCCGTAGAGCACGAAGACCGCGGCGTAGACGATGAGCACCGAGGGGTCGAACAGGTCCACGCCGTCCCGCTCGTCGAGCGTCTCGACCGTCAACGGCTCGACGGCGAACAGGCTCGCCCGCTCCTGCGGATCGAGCCCCGCCTCGGTCAGGGCCCGGTCAACCCCGATCGCGTTGGCAGCGTTGGCCAGCAACGACTCGAGGCGGCCACCGATCCCGCCGTCAGCCAGCGCCGTGGTGGTGTCGAGCAGCGCGACCTCCACGCCGCCGTCCTCCAGCGCGGCGACCGCGGCGTCGCGGTCCGCGAGGTCGACCAGCTCCACCTCGACGTCGAAGGCGTCCTGCTGGGCGAGGGCGAAGCTGCCGACCTCGGCTGCCCCCTCGCCGACCACGCCGACACGGACCACACCGTCGCCGTCGAACAGCAGCGGCATCGTCACCGCCAGCACGATGACCGCGAGGATCACACCGTTGGAGATGAGGAAGGCGCGGCTGCGCAGGCGCTCGGTGAACTCACGGCTGGTGACGAGCCACGTGCCGCTCATGCCGCACCTCCCGTCATCCCGGCCTGGTGGGTGGTGACGGCCTCGCGGTACAGCTCGGCGAGGGTGGGTCGCACGGCGGCGAAGTGCCGTACGGCACCCGCTGCCTGGGCAGCGGCCATGACCGCCTGGTCGTCGGTACCTGCGTCGAGGAGGAGCTCCACACCGGTGGCGTCACGTGCCTGCACCCGGGTGCCGGGAACGCGCTCCGCCCACCGGGTGGGGTCGGGGCCCTCCACCTCGACGCGGAGCAGGCGCCGGCCGTTGGTAGAGCGCAGCTGCTCGACCTCGCCGGCTGCGACCAGCTTGCCGGCGTCGATGATCGCCACGGCGTCGCACAGCCGCTCCACCAGCTCCAGCTGGTGGCTGGAGAAGACGACCGGCACGCCCGCAGCGGCGCGCTCGATGAGGACCTCGCTGAGGGCGTCGACCCCGACGGGGTCCAGGCCAGAGAAGGGTTCGTCGAGGATGAGCAGCCGCGGGCGGTGGACCAGTGCCGCGGCGAGCTGGGCGCGTTGCTGGTTGCCGAGGGAGAGGTTCTCCAGTGGCTCGTCCGCCCGGTCGGCCAGCCCGAAGCGTTCGAGCAGCTCGGTCGCACGGCTGCGGGCGGTGGCCTTGTCGAGTCGGTGCAGGCGACCGAGGTAGACCAGCTGCCGGAGCACCGGGGTCTTGGGGTAGAGGCCGCGTTCCTCCGGCATGTAGCCGAAGGTGACGCGCACCTCGCTGTCGATCGGGCGGCCGTCGAAGCGCACCTCGCCGGCGTCGGGGGTGTCCAGGCCCATCACGATCCGCATCGTGGTGGTCTTGCCGGCGCCGTTCGAGCCGACGAAGCCGAAGACCTGGCCCTCCTCCACGCGGAAGGAGAGCTGGTCGAGGGCCGTCAGCGTGCCGAAGCGGCGGGTCACCTGGTGGATGTCGAGCATGGTCGTGCGCTCCCTCCGGGTCGTCGGTCTCGCTCCGGCGCTACGGGCGAGCGCGGTGTGCTCGCCGCCGACGACCGAATAGCACGGCGAGCCCCGCTGACACCACTGCTCCCACGGGCACGACCATGTTCCCCCAGCGCATCGGCAGCGAACGGGCGCCGTCGGGCCACAGCTCCGCGCCGGGCTCCGCGAAGGGCAGCAGCTCCTCGATCGCAGAGACCTCCGCGCCGGCGGCCTGCAGCTGGGCCAGCAGCTCCCGTCCGACGTGGGCGATCTCGTCGCGGCCGGCAGCGGAGTGGCCCTCGATGCTGGCCCTGGCCTCGCCCGACCGCAGCATCCTCGACAGCAGCCAGACCCAGATCGGCTCCGGGAGGAGCTCCAGGGCACGGAAGGAACGGGGCGCGGGTGGCAGTCCGAGGTCCTTGCGCAGCCCGCGGAAGCCCTGCTGCATCGCGCGCAGCGAGAGCAGCTGCAGGTCCCGGGTGCGGGCGAGCCGCTCCATGTCGATGCCGGCCGCGCACACCGCCGGGCCGAGGGCCAGGATCGTGACGCAGGCGTGGTACTTCAGCCAGTTCTCCATGTCGCTGCGCAGGTCCACGTCGTAGCCCCGCATGCTGGACAGCACCTCGGCGACCTCGCGGGTGCGCGGCCGGATGGCGCCGTCCACCTCGCCGATCGGCAGGGTGTAGGGGTGGTCCTCATCGACGGGCACGATGCGGACGACGTCGCCGTCGCGGTGGCCGCCCGGGAGGGGGAAGCCCAGCAGCACCCGCTCCGGCCCGAGGGCCTCGACCAGGGGACCGGCGCCCTCGGCGTTGTTCATCATGAACAGCACGGTGGGGCTGTGCCGGTTGGACGCCAGCACCGGCAGGATCGGCGCGAGGTGGTTGTGCCGCAGCACGACCAGGATGAGGTCGTAGCGGTCCTCGGGGCGCAGTGCCTCCACCGCGGGGACGTGGGCGGTCTCCTGCTGGCCCGTCTCCTCGTCCTCGAGCACGATGCCGCGGCCCTTGATCTGGGCGAGCCGCTCACCGCGGGCGAGGATCGCGACGTCATGGCCGGCCTCGTGCAGACGGGCGGCCAGCAGGCTGCCGAGGGGGCCGGCGCCGTAGACGAGGATGCGTCGGGTCGGGGTGGTCATCGGGTCTCCTTGCGCATGGGTGTCGAGGTGGCGGTGCACCGACGTCGAGGTCATGGCTCATCGACGTCGAGGTGGCGCCCACCGTCGCACGGACGGCTTTCGTCCCGCTTTCCGTCCGCTGAGGGCATGGCGTGGGCAGCCTGCCTCGCGTCGGCGGGTCCGCCGGCCGGCGGAGCGGCGGCCGGGATACGGCCGCCGCCCCAGGCAGGGCCCCGTCACGGCTCCCAGCGGAACCGCCACACCGCGAGCACCGCACCGACCACGGCCCACGCCGCGACCACCGCCATCTCGCGCACCGCCCACGCGCCGTCGAGGAACGCCGCCCGGGTCGCGTCGATCACCGGGGCCAGCGGCAGCCAGCCGACGATCTCGGTCACGAGCTCCGGGAGCACCTCGGCCAGGGGGAACACCCCGGACAGGAACACCAGCGGCATGAACGTGGCCAGGGCGATGCCCGGCACCGCGTCCGCGTCGGGGACCAGCGAGGCCACCGCCAGCCCGAGCGCGCCGAGGCACACCGTGCCGAGCGCCAGGGTGACCACCAGCGGCAGCCAGCCCGCCGCGACGGGGGTGACGTCGTGGACCGTCCAGCCGAGCAGCAGCACGATGGCCACCGTCAGCGTCACGATCCAGAAGGTCGACACGATCCGGCCGGCGAGGTAGGCCCAGGCCGGCAGGGGCGTGCCCCTCAGCCGTTTGAGCAGGCCCTGGTCCCGGGCGCCGGCCACCGTCTCCGGCATGGTCACGTAGGCGATCAACGCCAGCCCGAACACCGGCATCCCCGTGGTCATCCACACCGAGAAGGCGAAGCCGTCCACCTCGGGGTCGCCGATCACCAGCGGGAGCAGCACCACGAACAGCGCCGGGAACCCCAGGACGAAGAAGGCGTAGATCGGCTCACGCCACACGGAGCGGTTGGCGTGGCGGAGCTGTCCCCACACCATCCCGAGTGCGCTGGGCCCACCGAAGCGCAGCACGCTCCGGGACCCGGTCGGGTAGGTCCCGACCGCACCAGCGTCGCGTCCACCGGCGCGCTGGACTCGCCGGCCGGCAGCGACCGCCCGTTCCTGCCCGAGGTACCGGGTGGCGAGCAGCCCACCGAGCACCGCCCACGCGGCCAGCACCGCCAGGTTCGTCCAGGCGATGCCGGTGCCCGTCACGTCCAGGGCCAGGGGCAGCGCCAGCGCCTCGACGGCGTGGCGTAACGGGAAGACCAGTCCCGTGACCTCCGCCCACCGTGGCAGGTCGCCGTCGAAGGCGAACACCTCGGAGACGAAGCTCAGCAGCACGACCGCGCCCATGCTCGCGCTCAGCACCGCCTGGCTCGAGCGGGCAACCGAGGCGGTCGCGAACCCCAGCGCCGCGAAGGTGGCGATGACCACCAGCAACGCCAGCAGCAGCGCCGGGAGGCGGACGGCGTCGAGCTCCAGACCGTAGGCCAGCACCCCGACGGCCAGCATCAGCGCGGTCCCGAGCACCGCGATCCAGGCGGCCGCGCCGGCGCGGCCGGCGAGGTGGGCCCACATCGGCAGCGGGGTGCCACGCAGCCGCTTGAGCATCCCCTGCTCGGCCGTGACGGCCACACCGAAGGCGAGCATCACGAACGCGGCCATCGCCACGGCGAACACCGCCGCACCGGGCACCAGGCGCTGGATGGCCGGGTCAGCGGCGCCATCGGTGAGTGGGCTCGCACCCACCACCAGGCCCGACATCACCAGGAACAGCACCGGCAGCACCAGGCTGACCAGCAGCGAGGCGGGCGTGCGCACCGCCTCACGGGAGGCGTGGACGACCTGGCCGACGAACAGCGGCCAGGGACCCGGCCGCCGACCCGGGGGCTGGTCACCCCCGCCACGATCGTCGCGTCCGGCGTCGCCTCGGGTGCTGGTGCGGCGGCCGTCCCGGACCTCCTCACGGCTGCCAGCGCGCTCGCCACGGTCCTGCTGGTCGCGGGCATCGTCCTCGGCGACCGCCGTTGGGGGTTCCGGGGTCGCCCCTCCCAGCACGTCAGCCACGGTCCTCACCCGCCCCGATGAGCTCCAGGTAGGTGTCCTCGAAGCTCCCGCGCTGGAGGGCGAGGCCGTCCAGTTCCACCTCCCGGGTGGCGGCCCACCCGGTCACCGCGTGCAGGTCCGCGGTCAGCGACAGCGAGCGGATCACGACCCGCTGGTCCTCGAGGGCCACCTCGCCCGCCAGCGGCGGCAGGTCGACCTCCTCGAGCCCCGCGGGCAGCAGGAAGCTGAGCACCGAGCGGCCCGCCGAGGTGCGTGCGGCCAGCTCCTCCGGTGTACCGAGCGCCACCAGCTCACCCCGCGCGACCACCGCCACCCGGTCGGCGAGGCGGTACGCCTCCTCCATGTAGTGGGTGGTCAGGATCACCGTCTTGCCGACCTCGCACAGCCCGGCGACCACGTCCCAGGCCTGCCGGCGGGCCGAGGGGTCGAAGCCGGTGGTGGGCTCGTCGAGGTAGAGCAGCTCCGGGTCGCCGATCAACCCCAGCGCCAGGTCCACCCGACGTCGTTGGCCACCGGAGAGCGTCTTGGTCCGCTCGTTCGCCTTGGGCGTCAGCCCGACCAGCTCGATCACCTCGTCCACCGCGCGGGGACGCGGGTAGAAGCCGGCGTACAGCGACACCAGTTCACGCACGGTGAAGCGCTCGTCGATGCCGGCCTCCTGGAGCACGATGCCGATCCGCTCACGGAAGGCCCGGCCACCCGTCTCCGGGTCGAACCCCAGCACCTCGACGCGCCCGCTGGTGCGGGTCCGGTGACCCTCCAGGATCTCCACCGTCGAGGTCTTGCCCGCGCCGTTGGGCCCCACGACGGCGAAGACCTCCCCCTCCTCGACGGTCAGGCTGAGTCCCCTCACCGCGTGGTTGTCCCCGTACCGCTTGTGCAGATCCTCCACAACAACGATGCTCACGCCCGTCGCTCCTGTGTCAGGCGTGTCGGCGCAGCGCCCCCCGTCGACGAGTGCGTGCGCTCGGACTGGGGTCGGGCCGCGCTCACACGCGGACGATGTCCTCCTCCAGGACGCTGGCGCAGGTCACTGCACCGCTCAAGGGCCGCAGGTCCCGTGCGGGCGGGACCAGGCTCGGACGCCGTGCGGCGGCTGGGCGCGCACCGCCGGATCGCACCGGTGCTGTGCGGTTCCCGCATCGGTGCAGGGCCGCGTCGGCTGTCCGTGCTACTCGCTGTACAGCGCCTCGAGCACGTCGAGGTTGGCCGCGCGCCGGGCAGGCAGCACGCCGGCCACGAGCCCAGCGAGCGCGGCGAGCGCCACCCCGACCACGATCTGGGTCCACGGGATCACGAGCGAGGTGATGTTGAGCTGTTCGATGCGCACGAACACCGCGCCGACCGGCATCCCCAACGCGAGCCCGAGCCCCGCCCCGATCAGCGCCACGCTGATCGCCTCGGTGCGCACCATGCGACGCACCTGCCCCCGGGTCATCCCCACCGCCCGCAACAGCCCGATCTCGCGCGTGCGCTCGACCACGCTGAGCGCCAGCGTGTTCACGATCCCGAGCAGCGCCACCAGCACGCTCAGCGCCAGCAGCGCGAGCACCACGCCGACCAGCTGGTCGAGCTGGGCAGCCAGGCCCTCCGCGAAACCCGCCTGGTCGAGCACCAGCACCTGCGGGTAGGCGACGAGCACGGATCCCAGTGCATCGAAGGTCGTGGCGGCGTCCGCGTCGGCGCCGAACCGCACGTAGACGTTGAACGCCGACGACACCGACCCGCCTGCGTCCTCCCACGCCGCAGTGTCGAGGAACCCGCTCACGTCGATCCCGCCGCCGTCGAACACCGCGGTGATCGGGAAGGTCGCCTCGCCGCCAGGCACGGTGGCTGCAACCTCGGCGCCGGCGACGAGGTCGAGGTCGCTGGCCACGGACTCGCTGACCGCCAGGCCGCCCGCGGTCAGGCCCTCCAGGTCACCGTCGGCGACATCGAGGTCGAAGACGGCAGGCACGGCTGCGGCATCCATGACTGCGAGGGTGATCGTCCGTTCGCCCACCTCCAGCTGCCCGACAGCAGCAGGCGCCACCACCTCGACGCCGTCCACCTCGGCAACCGCGTCCAGTGCTGTGGGCGGCACACCTGCCAGGGTGCCGGCCTGCACGATCGCGTCGGCGCGGAAGCTGCGCTCGATGGTCTCGCTGACGGTGCCCTGGAGGGAGGCCGCGAAGATCGACACGAAGCTGACCAGCGCGAGGCCGATCATCAGTGCCGAGGCGGTCGCGGCGGTGCGGCGCGGGTTGCGGGTGGCGTTGGCCCGGGCGAGCTCGCCGCTGACGCCGAGCGCCGCGCTCGGCCCGCCCAGCAGCCGTGCCAGGGGGCGCACGATCAGCGCCGACATGGCGGCGACACCGAGGAACAGCGCGACCGCGCCCACCCCGAGGATCGTCGGTCCGGCGTCACCCAGCAGCGTCGCTGTCAGCGCCACCACGCCGGCCACCAGCAGCAGCGCGCCGAGCACGTTGCGGATCCACCCACGCCCCGAGGGTGCGGCGACGGCGACCTCGCTCAGGGCGGCCACCGGCGGGATCGACACCGCCCGACGTGCCGGCACGAGCGCGGCAAGCAGCGTGATCACGGCACCGACGGCGATCGCCACCCCGACCGTCCGCGGCAGGACGACGAGCTGGTCCCCAGGCAGCTCGATGCCGATGGTGCCGAGGACCGCCTGCAGCCCGCGGGCGACCAGCAGGCCGAACCCTGCGCCGAGCGCCCCTCCCACGGCGCCGACCAGGGCGGCCTCGCCGAGCACCGACCCGAACAGTTGCCCTCTGCTGGCCCCCACCGCTCGCAGCAGCGCCAGCTCCCGCAGCCGGCCCGCCAGCACGATGGTGAAGGTGTTGAAGATCAGGAAGCTGCCGACCAGCAGCGCGACCGCGGCGAACACCAGCAGCGCGATCGAGAACACCTCCACGAAGGGACCGAAGGCCTCCTGCTGCTCCGCCACCACCTCGGCGGCGGTCTGGACACGGAAGCCCTCGCCGAGCTCCGCACGGACCGCATCGAGCAGCGCCGCCTCCCCGACGCCCGGCGCAGCCATCGCGTAGGCGGCGGTCAGTTCCCCGTCGGTGCCGAGCCGCGCCAGCGCGGTCTCGCGGTCCAGCACCACCACGGACGCGCCGGCGAGGTTGTCGAGCTCTCCGAGGCCGAAGATGCCGACCACCTCGGGACGTTCCACCGGCCCGTCGAGCACGAGTCCAACGTCGTCGCCGATATCCCAGCCCTGGGCGCGTGCCGTGCCGGCATCGATGGCGATCTCGCCGGCCGTGTCTGGCCACCGCCCGGTGCGCAGCTCTGCAGGGTCCAACTCCTCGTGCACGAAGGCGCTGTAGCCGAGCGTCGGCGGCCCGAACTGCCCCGTCGGCTCGCCGTCGTCGCCGATCACGATGGCGACGCCCTCCACCTCGCCGTCGACGAGCGCGATCTCCTCCAGCGCGTCCAGCCGGTCGACGACCTCGGGTGGGAAGCTGGCCGGCTCCGCGGCGGTGGGACCGGGCCCCGGCCCGTCCTCCGGCTCCTCGGCGCGGATGACCACGTCGGCGGAGCCCACGATGGAGGTGAACAGGCGGTCGAACCCCTGCTGGAGGGTGTCACCGAAGGTCAGGGCGCCGGCGACGAAGCCGGTCCCGATGATGACGGCCAGCGCGGTCATGACGAAGCGGGCCTTGGCGGCCAGCAGGCCCTTCCACGTCAGGGTCCACATCGCGGGTCAGTGCTCCAGCGCGCGGATGCGGTCCAGCACGCCGTCCACCGTCGGCGCGGTGAGTTCGTCCACGACCCGGCCGTCCGCCAGGAACCACACCCGGTCGGCCGTCGCCGCGGCGACGGGGTCGTGGGTGACGGTGACGATCGTCTGGGAGAGCTCGTCGACGCTGGTGCGCAGCAGCGCGAGGAGCTCCTGCCCGCTGGTGCGGTCGAGGTTGCCGGTGGGCTCGTCGCCGAAGACCAGCTGCGGTTGCGTCACCAGCGCGCGGGCGACCGCGACCCGCTGCTGCTGCCCGCCGGACAGCTCCGCCGGTCGGTGGCCGAGCCGGTCGCCGAGCCCCAGGGCGCCGACGATCGCGTCGAACCAGGCCGCGTCGGGGTCGCGTCGGCCGAGCTTGCGCGGCAGGACGATGTTCTCCCGAGCCGTGAGCGTCGGCACCAGGTTGAAGGCCTGGAACACGAACCCGACCTGCTCCCGCCGCAGCTCGGTGAGCGCCTTGTCCTTCAGGGTGGACAGGTCCGTGCCGCCGATCCGCACGGTGCCG
Organism: Nitriliruptoraceae bacterium; assembly: GCA_003565155.1. Lineage (GTDB taxonomy): Bacteria > Actinomycetota > Nitriliruptoria > Nitriliruptorales > Nitriliruptoraceae > T1Sed10-7. The sequence continues at coordinate 25,985 of PXDB01000035.1, forward strand.
CTCGTGGGACGGTCCAGACCCGCGAGGCAGTGCAGCAGGGTGGACTTGCCGGAGCCGCTCGGGCCCATGACCGCCGTGTAGCTGCCGCTGGGGATCGTGAGGCTGATCCCGTCGACCGCGCGGACCTCGGCCTGACCCTCGCCGTAGACCTTGGTGAGCTCGACCGTCTCGGCGGCGGGCGGCCGCGCTCGGGTCGCTGGTTCCGGGACTGACACGGCCGCACCTCCGGCTGCTGCCGTGGTCGCGGCGACCCGGCTCGGCCGGTCCAGTCTTGCAGACCCCCGTACCGACGCCGATCGACAGGGCGCTCCGGGCACGGCGGGTGGGAGCTCACGGCATGAACTGGCCCACGGCGTCGATGGGCGGGATCTGCTGCGTGCAGATCGTGTTGAGCTCTCCATCGGGGTCGTCGAGGAAGGCCGACACGATCCTGCTCCCGCACCCGGCCGCCAGCGCATCGAGCCCCTCGAGGGGTCCGTGCCCCAGGCTGCGCACCGGGACCAGCTGGCTGTTCGGCAGCTGCTCGGCCAGCTCCTCGCCCACCTCGGGCGGGGTGACGTGGTCCAGTTCGCCGGTGAACAGCAGGGTCGGGATGTCGATGGCGAGGTCGAGGTCCCCCGGGTCGAAGGACGGCTCGACGTCCCACAGGTCGCACACCTCCGTGGTGTCCGCACCGCCGACGCTCGGACGGTCGAACCACAGCTCCTCGAGCACCGGCGAGCGCAGCTCCTCGCGTGCCACCTCGGCGTCGAAGAAGGCCCCCTCGCCGGAGCAGACCATGGACAGGTTCATCCCCTGCGGGATGTCCTCCAGCCCGGCCTCGATGGTGGCCAGCAGCCCGGCCAGCGGCTCCAGGTCACCCTCGCGGGCGTCGAGCAGCAGCGAGGGGAGGGCGAGCGGGCCGTCGGGGGCGTAGAACAGCGCGAACACCGACTCGATGAACACCTCACCGTTGAAGGTCCGGGTGATGGGTTCGCCGCCGGTCAGCGGTTCGGCGGTGACCTCCTCGGGCTCGTCGCTCAGCCGGGCGGCGATCTCCTCGATGGTGGTGTGCACCTCGCCCAGTTGCTCGCTGCACCGCTCGTCCGCAGCGCACCCCTCGTCGATCCGGTCCAGGGCTGCCTGGAACCCGCCGGAGAACCGCTCGAGGTAGTTGTTGCCCGGGTCGGCAGGCGAGCTCAGTACCAGGGCGGAGAACCCGTCCGGTGCCAGTGCCGCGGCGTGCAGCGCCAGGTGCGAGCCGTAGGACCCACCACGGAGCACGATCTGGTCGTATCCCAGCGCCCGTCGGACCAGGTCCACGTCGCGGGCGTTGTTCACGTGGTTGAAGGCGTCGAGGTCCACACCCGCCTCGACCAGCCCCTCGCGGCAGGCCAGCAGCTCCTGGCGCTGCTCCTCGGGGTCCGGGAGGTCGGTCACATCGGCGTCGTCGAGGTCGGGGCAGATCAGCGCGGGCTCGCTCGAGCCGACCCCGCGTTGGTCGAGCAGGATCACCTCGCGGTCCGCGGAGGCGAACAGCTGCCGCACCGTCGGCTCGGTGAGCGCGTTCTCCACGACCACCTCTCCGGGCCCGCCGCCCAGCACCAGGATCGGGTCACCGCTGGCGTCCTGGGGGGTCAACGTCGCCACGGCCAGCGTGATGGTCTCCCCGCCCGGGTCGTCGTGGTCCAGCGGGGCGGTCACCGTGCCGCAGGCGACGTCGTCGGGCTCCAGCCCGTCGAGCTCGATCCCGAAGCAGTCGGGGTCCTCCGCGAAGGCACCATCGACATCGAAGGCCTCGTCCGGCTCCTCCGGTGTCCCCGGGGCGGCGTCGTCCTCGGCCCCGTCGGTACAGGCGACAAGGGCCGTCGCGAGGAGCAGTGCCGCGACGAGCGGCACCCGGCGGAGGTGGCTACGGAAGTGGTGGCTGCGGGCGGCCAAGGTCATGAGGCTCCCAACGAGTGCAGGGGGTGTGTAGCGGCGACGGTGACGAGCGGGACCGACGGGAGGTCGCGGTTCAGGGGATCGGCTCGGCCTTCCACACCTCACGCCAGCTCAACGTGCCGCCCGACAGCACCGCGGCGGCGTACAGACGTCCGGCGAGCCTGAGGGCGAGCCCTGCGGCGAGCAGCGTGGCGGCCAGCCCTGTCAGCAGCTGCCACGTCGGAAGGTCGCCGAAGGCGAGCAGCGGGGGGATGGTGAAGGGGGCACTGGGCGGCAGCAGCGAGAGCACCAGCGCGGCGGTCCCCGAGGGGTCCGGGAGCACCAGGAACAGCACCCCGAAGTAGCTGCCCATCAGCAGCACCAGCAGGGGAGCGAGGGCGGTCTGCGCTTCCTCGGCGGAGCTGGCCATGGAACCGGCGACGAGGTAGACGGCGCCGTAGAACAGGAAGCCGGCCAGGACCATGACCAGCGACACCGCGATCAGCAGCGGGGTCGTCTCCGGGAGGTCGAAGGCGCCGACCACGGCGTTGCTGGCCAGCGCCACGGCGACGACCAGGGCTAGCTGGACGGTCGCGAGCGCGGCGGTCGCCGCCAACTTGCCCGTGAGCAGCTGCCAGGGGCGGAGGCTGCCGAGCAGCACCTCCACGACCCGGCTGCCCTTCTCCTCCACCGCGCTGTTCAGCAGGATCGTGCCGTTGAACTGCACCGCGACGATCAGCAGCGCCGTGAGCCCGAAGGCCAGCAGGAAGGTGGCCTGGGTCACCGCCTCACCGCCACCGGCGTCGGAGACCGGGACCGGCTCCACCTGGCCCAGGATCGCCATCACCTGGGAGGTGTCGATGCCGGCCTCCCGGAACCCGTCGCGGAAGGTCGCCTCGGCGACGGCGGCGTCGACGCTGGCCTTCAGTGTGGGTGGGATGGCGGCGTTGGGGCTGAGGAGCTCCGGACCGTCGACCAGCGCAGCCTCGGCATCGCCGGCCTCGACGATCCCGACGGCCTCCGCCTGGTCGGCGGCGACGTGGAAGCGCAGGTCGATGTCGTTCGCGGCCGCGTTGGTCTCCAGCGGCACCTCGAGGTCGTCGGTCTCACCCTCGACCAGCGCCAGGTCGTACCGGGTCGCGCCGTCGTCGCCCACGAGGGTGGGGATGATGATGGCGGCGGCGACGGCAACGACGAGCAGGGCCGTCACCGCCTGGAAGGTCTTGCTGCGGAGCCGGTCCATCACCTCCCGACGGGCGACCAGGCGGATCACGCGGGTACCGCGGTCGTCCGCGGGGTCGGTCGGCGGGGTCGGCGTGGTCATGTCACCTCCCCGGCGTCGGAGGCCTCCAGCTCGGCCACGCTCGCCCCGACCGTCGCCCGGAAGATCTCCTCCAGCGACGGCGGCTCGAAGCGGAACCGCTCGACCGGCGCCTGCTGTCCGAGCTCGGCGCTCAGCTGCGTCGGATCGGTGTCGGCGGGGACGCGTAGCCGGACCACACCGTTGGTGCTGGACAGCAGTGCACAGCCGGGTGGCACCTCCGGCGTCAGGCCCCCGGCCAGGCGGACCTGCACCTCGCGGTGGGGGTGGTCCGCGCGGATCGCGGCGAGATCACCGGCCAGGCGGTCCCGTCCGCCGGCGATGATGACCACGTCGTCGCACATCTCCTCGACCAGGTCGAGCTGGTGGCTGGAGAGCACCACGGTCGCGCCCGCCTCGGCTCGCACCCGGATCACCCGGCCCAGGTCGGCGACCCCGATCGGGTCGAGGCCGTTCAACGGCTCGTCGAGGACGAGGACCTCCGGGTCGTGCACCAGCGCGGCCGCGAGCTGGATGCGTTGCTGGTTGCCGTGGGAGAGCTCGCGAAGGGGGTCCTCGGCGCGCTCGGCCAGGCCCAGCTCCTCGAGCCACGCCATCGCCGCCGATCGGGCGCCGGCGGCGCTGAGACCCTGCAACTCCCCGATGTAGCGCAGCTGCTCACCGATCGGCATCCGGGGGTAGAGGCCCCGCTGCTCCGGCATGTAGCCGAACCGTCGCCGTACCGGCCCGGTGATGGGTGCACCCCGCCACCGAACGGTGCCGCTGTCGAGGCGGACGAGGCCGAACACCGCGCGCATCGCGGTGGACTTGCCTGCTCCGTTGGGGCCGAGGAAGCCGAGCAACCGTCCCGGCCGTGCCGTCATCGACAGCTGGTCGAGGGCCACCACCTCGCCGTAGCGCTTGCTCAGGCCAGCCAGCTCCAGCATCGGTTGCGGACCCTCGGTCGGATCGGGGAGCGGCGCACGCTACGGAGGGTCATCGAGCCGGTCAACCTGATCACCACGCGCGCTCGGCCAGGGAGATCGCGTCGTCGATGGCGCGCGCCACCTCGTCGGACCGGGTGAACTGCAGCGCGTGGCCGGCACCCTGGAGCACGCGAAGCTCGGAGCGCGGCAGCTGCTGGTCGGCGGCGACGGCGTCAGCCAGGGGGACGTTGCCGTCATCGCTGCCGTGGACCAGCAGCCACGGCACCTCGAGACGGGCGTAGCCTCGGCGCACCTCGGGCATCACCTCACGGGTGTCCTCCATCAGCCGGTAGGTGGCCCTGAGGCTGTCGACCTCGACCCACCGACACGCGGTGTCCGCCACGAAACCGTCCGGTGCCGGCCCCTCGGGGGCGAAGGCGTGGTCGAGGCCGTCCCGCAACAGGCGGTGGTCGGCTGCCCGTACCGCGGGGGCGTAGAAGGTCCGCACGACCGTCGGTCCCACCACCGGCCACGTGACCGGCCGGTACACGCCGTAGTCCCCCGGGTCCGGCTCGCCGAGGAGGTCACCACCGAGGGACACCGCGGCACCCACCTCCTCGGCGTAGGCATCGAGGTAGGCGGCCACCACCGTCGCGCCGCGAGAGTGGCCGACGAGCACCGGGTCCTCGGCACCGAGCTCCCGCACCACGCCGCGCACGAGACGCGCCTGCTCCCGGAGCGAGCCGACCTCATGGCCCGGCTGGCTGTGCCCGTGGCCGGGCCGGTCGACGGCGATGACCCGGTAGCGGTCAGCGAGGGGCTCCAGGACGGGTGACAGCAGCAGGTCCAGCACGCTGCCGCCATCGCCGTGCAGGAACACCACCGGGTGCCCCGAGCCCCGCTCCACCACGTGCAGGGCGACGCCGTCGACGGTGACGAACCGCTCCGCCGGTGGTGTGTCGGTGCAGGAGCGCTCCAGGAGTGCGCTGGCCACCCGCAGCCCGGCGACGATCACCACCAGCAGCACCGAGCCCATGACGAGCACCCGGTGCCGTGCGATCCATCCGGTCATCGTCAGCGCCTCCCAACGAGCGGTGGGATCGGTCGTCGGGCTGCGCTCATCCCGGACGACGCGCGAGGAGCAGCAGCTCGACGTCGTTCACCGAGGGTGGTTCGCGGCGCCAGTCACCCGCGCCACCGGCCCACACGGCCTCCACCTCGAACCCGATGCTGATCGCCAGGGTGCGCAGGCCATCAGGGAGGTGGTAGTGCTCCCGCAGCGTGACCGTGCTGCCGTCCGCCAGCCGGTACTCGCTGGTCTCCGTGCACGTCATCGGGTCGACCTCACCGGTCACCTCGCCCGCCCGCCAGGCCGTCAGCAGCCGTCCTGCGTTGAGGGCGGTGAGGACCAGGCGACCGCCGGGGCGCAGGGCATCGTGGATCGACCGCAGGATGCTGCGGTCGTGATCGATCGGTTCCACGCCGTCCGCGACGAGGCAGAAGGCGCCCTCGCACAGGCAGATCGCCGCGTCGAACCCGACCAACGCGCCCGGCAGCTGCCGGGCGTCGGCCGGGAGCAGCGCCACCTCGGCTCCGGCACGGGCCGCTCGCGCCGCCGCCCGTTCCAGCATCTCGGGGGAGAGGTCGACACCGGTCACCTCGATGCCTGCCTGAGCGAGCGGGACAGCGTGACGCCCGGTGCCGCACCCGACGTCCAACAGCCGGGTTCCGGGCCGCAGGTCCAGGACCGAGCGGAGGAACGCGAGTTCCTCGGTGGTCGCCCCGGTGAAGGGCTCCTGGTCGTAGGTGGCGGCGGCGCTGGCGAAGAACCGGCGCCACCCCGGATCGGTGGTGGTCATCGTCGGCTCCCCAGGGTGCTGGTGTGGGGGCGGTGCGGAGGCGAGGCGGTGCGGGGGTGGTGACGCCGACCTGCGGTCAGACGCGGCGTGGGACCTTGCCCGTCCAGGTGCACACGTGCTTGAGGAACCGGTGCGGCCCGTCGGAGGTGGGCGCGAACATCAGCGGGCACCCGCCGTCGATCACGCGCACGCCGTTGGAGCGACCGAGTTCCACCGCCGCCGGGTCCACGCTGCCCGCGCCGAAGGACCGGTGCATCCACACCTGGGTGATCCCGAGGTCGATGCAGGCGCGCATCGTCGTCTCCGCTGCTGCAGGGGCGGTCGCGATGACCACGGCCTCGACCGGCTCCGGGATGGCGGCCAGGTCCGGGTAGCAGGCGTCGCCCTCGACGGAGGTCGCGGTGGGGTTCACGGCGAGCACCTGGTAGCCGCGCTCACGCAGACGCTTGTAGACGATGTTGCCGGCGTTGCCGTCGGGGGTCCCCGACGCACCGGCGACCGCGATCCGCCGGCTGGCCAAGAACGTGCCCGCCGCCGCGGCGATGGGGGTCATGTCAGCTTCCTCCTGTGCGCGGGGCAAGCCCTCCGCCGGGGCACCCCGGCCCTGCCAGCGCGGCTCGACGATACGCCCCGGCCCTGCCAGTGCGGCTCGACGATACGCCCCGGCCCTGCCAGCGCGGCTCGACGATACGCCCCGGCCCTGCCGCTCAGCAGGGTCCAAGGGCTCCGACCGACGGGTCACGGCGGAGGGCCCAGGGCCCACAGCCCACCGCCGTGCGCCTGGACCGTGACGGCCGGTCACCACCCCGCCCCGGTTCGGCGCGCGAGCCCGAGCGGCACCGTGCGCGATAGCTGCACGGTGCAGGCGCTGGTGCCAGGCGCTATGTCATAGTGATATCAGATTGCGATCGTGTCCCGAGAAGAGGTGGTCCTGATGTCGACATCGGTGGTGACGGAGCGCACGGCGCGCTCGCGGGGCGGTCTGCTGGTCCTGCTGGCCGTGCTGGTGGTGGGGCTTGCGAGCGTGGCCGGGCTCGTGGTGGCGATCCGTGGGCTGGCGCTGGGTGGGTCGGTCCCCCTCGGCGTCACGGGGATCATTGTGAGCGTCCTGGTGCTGCTGCTGACGATCTTCGTGGGGGTGGGCCTGTACACGATCCAGCCGAACCAGGCGCGCGTGCTGACCCTCTTCGGCGACTACCGCGGGAGCGACCGCACCCCGGGCCTGAGGTGGGCGAACCCGCTGATGCTCAAGGAGAAGGTCAGCCTGCGGGTCCGCAACTTCACCACCGAGACCTCCAAGGTCAACGACGCCAACGGCAACCCCATCATGATCGCTGCGGTGGTGGTGTGGCAGGTGACCGACACCGCCCGGGCGGTGTTCGGGGTGGACGACTTCGTCGACTACGTCCGCATCCAGTCGGAGTCGGCGGTCCGCCAGCTGGCCCGTTCCTACCCCTACGACGCCTGGGATGAGGACCAGCTCACGACCCTGATCGGTGATCCCAACGACGTGAACCGCGACCTGCTGACCGAGCTGCAGGAGCGCGCGGATGACGCGGGTGTGCGGGTGCTCGAGGCCCGGATCACCGACCTGTCCTACGCCTCGGAGGTGGCGGAGGCGATGCTGCGCCGCCAGCAGGCCGCTGCCATCGTCGCGGCACGGGCGAAGATCGTCGAGGGTGCCGTGCTGATGGTGCGGGAGGCCGTGTCGGAGCTCGAGGAGGGCAGCACCGACGTGGACGCCATCCCTCTGGACGCCGACCGTAAGGCCACCTTCGCCTCCAACCTGATGACCGTGATCGCCAGCGACCAACCGACCAGCCCCATCGTCAACGTCGGCACGTTGTCCCGCTGACCGATGGCTCGCGACCGCAAGCAGTTCCCGCTGCGGATCTCACCGGAGCTGTACGCGGTGTACGAGGCCTGGGCCGCCGACGAGTTCCGCTCGGTCAACGCGCAGATCGAGGCGGTGCTCGTCGATGCGGCCCGCCGGTCCGGACGGCTGCGCCGACGACCGCTTGCCGGCCCCCAGCGTGACCTCGGCGATGACGATGGGGGAGCTGACACCAGCGACGAGCAGGGTGGGCGTTGATGCCGACATCGCTGTCACCGCACGGGTCCGCCCGACCAGCTCCCGACACGCCACTGCCCACCTTGGGAGGGCCGCCACCATGAGTCCCGACACACCGGCTTCCGCCGCCGAGCGCCTCCTGGCCGAGGACCTGCTGCTGCTCGCCTGGAACGATCGCTCCGGGCGGCCCCACGGGTCGATGGCGATGCAGCTCAACCCGGCGATCGGCGGTGCGCTGCTGCTGGACCTGGCCCTGCGCGACCGGCTGCGCATCGAGGTGGATGCGCCCCGGGTGAGCTCCCGCGCCACCGGTGAGCCGCTGCTGGACGAGGTCGCCCGGATGATCCACGACGGGTCGCGACGGCGGAAGCTCAAGGGGTGGGTCCGTAAGGTCGGCACCGCCGCCCGGCGCGAACAAGTGGTCGATCGCCTCGTGCACCGCCGCCTGCTCGCCGTTGCGACGGACCGGGTGCTGGGGGTGTTTCCCCGGACCCGCCACCCGCTCACCGATCCCGCCGAGGTGGCGCGGTTGAAGGACCAGGTACGCGAGGTGCTGCTGGGGGCGCCTGCGGGGGATCCGCGTCTGACGGCGCTGGCCGCCCTGGTTGGCGGCACCGCGGTGCTCGACCGCCTGGTGGACAGGGCCGACCGCCGCGCCGCGCGGCGGCGCGCCGAGGAGCTGGCTGAGGCCACCCCGGTCGCGGAGGCTGCCAGGGCCGTCATCCGGGACACCCAGGCGGCGGTCATCGCCAGCTTCGGTGGCGCCGCGGGTGCAGCCGCGGGACGGTGACCCCTGCGCCGACTAGCGGCGCCGGCGTGTAGGTGGGGTGCGTTCCCACCCGCCGGTGACCGATTGCGGGTCGGTGAGCTCCACGCGGCCCTGCCAGCGGTAGGTCGTCGGCCAGCGGCGGAAGTCCGGCACGGCGATGGTCAGGCCGCGCAGCAGCCACGGCAGCCGACCGGGACGCCAGGGAGTGTCGGTGTCGAGCTCGAGGTCCACCCGGGAGCCGGTCCGGCGTGCGGACCAGGGGCCGGACACCAGGCGGGCCTCGTCTACCTGCAACCCCCACCGGCCGGTGGCCGCCTCGCCGTCGGCCATGTTCGTGGGGTCCGGCATGGGCGGCCACAGCAGCACCCGCGCGCGGTGTCCGTCACGACTCGCGGCGACCGCGCGGATCGCTCGGCCGTCGGCGGTGGTCACCACCTCGTCGTTGACGCTCGTACCCCGTTCGCGGCCCCCAACGGGTGCGATCGTGGCAGGGTCGTCGCCGCCGGGGTCCGCGCTGTCGGTTGCCTGGCCAGCGCCGACAGCGCTCGGCTCCTGGCTGGGCGCGCCGGGCTCCGCTGCGGTCGGCGGCGCGTGGTCGTCGCGCCGGTCGGGGTTCACCTCGACGGCGATCAGTGTGTCCATGTACTTGATGATGCGCTGGCGGTGCAGCTGCTCGAGGGGGATGCGCTCCGTGGCGACGTCCTCACCGTCGATACGGATAGTGGCTGGGGGCTCGCTGCTGCGCACCAGATCGAAGGTCGGCATCCACACGACGAACAGGCTGCGTGGCACCTCGATGCCGGCACTGACCGGCGCGAGCATGCCGGAGCGCCGGCGCGGCCGACCGTCACGGTCATCCACGTGGATCTCGATGCGGCGGCCGTCGACGTCCACGAAGCTGGCATCGGCGACGACCCCGTCGGAGGTCACCTCGAGCCGCGCGGGATCGATGTCGGTCACGTTCCAGGAACGCGTGCCTCCACCGATGTGGAAGCCCTCGGGATCGAGTCGCAGGCCGGGCTGGACGTAGTGGTCGACGACCCGATCCGGTCGCCGGGTGAGGAACGCGAGCATCCCCGTGCCCCGCTCGTCGTCGTCGAACCACAGCAGCTCGCCGGCGTCGTAGACCGGGTGCTCGGGGAGCTCGAAGTTCAGCATGCGCACGGGCGCGGCTATGGACAGCGAGAGTGGACACGCGATCCCGCTGTGCTCGTGCACGACCGTCACCTCCGTCCGTCAGCACCTTGGCGCGGACCGCCTCTGGCACCGGCGTCGAGGGTAGGTGGCGACCGTCACGCGGTGGCCATCCTCGGTGCGTGGACAGGCGGTGACCATGCTCGGGGAAGCGCGGAGGCCGCCTGCCGATGGTGAGGTGCCGGACGCGTCAGCATCCCTGGAGCGCCGACCCGAAGGGGGCCAGCGCTGGACCCGGTGCCCACGCTCGCCTCCGGCTCGGGTACCGCAGCCGGGCCCGGGGCGGCGCAGGCTCGGGCGTCCGCAGGACCGATGATCGACCCACGGATCGGCACCCGTCGCTGATGTTCGGTGCCCCGGTGCCGACAGGCCCCGCACGACCCCGCCGCTTCGCATCGAGGATGTCCCACCGTGACCGGATCGCCGGCGCCGCACCCCACACCTCCCACGCGGCGCCCGTCACCCGTGGGCGCGCTGCGGCACCGGCTGACGCGCCCCGGGGCGAGCGGACACGGTGCGGTCGTCGTCCTGCTGGTGGCCGCTGTCCTCGCCGGGCTGGCGGGGACCGGTGTGGTGCTCGGCAGCGAGGGCGGCGACTCGTGGGCGCCGGCGCCCAAGGATCGCGACGGACTGCAGGCGCTGGCAGAGACCAAGGGCGACCGGTTCCTCCTGCACACCGCTGGTGGCAAGCGGGACTTCCTGCCGGGGGTCAACCTCGGCGTCACCCTGCCCGGTCACGCGCCGGATGAGGTTGCGCTGCGGCGGACGGATGTCCGTCGCTGGCTGCCGATGATGGGTGAGCTGGGTCTGCGGGTCGTCCGCGTCTCCACGATCCTGCCGCCCCACTTCTACGAGGAGCTGCGTGGGTACAACCTGGCGTACCCGGACGCGCCGATCTATCTCCTGCACGGGGTGGAGATCCCCGAGGCCCGCTTCATGGAGACCCGCGACCTGTACGACGCCGAGGTCGGCGACGGCCTCCGGCTGCAGCTCAGCGACGCGGTCGGGGTCGTGCACGGCACGACCGAACTCCCGGAGCGGCACGGGCACGCGCACGGGCGCTACACCGCGGATGTCACCCCGTGGCTGTTGGGCTGGGCCATCGGGATCGAGTGGGACCCGGAGGCCACCTACGACTCTGACCTGCGGAACCGGGACCGGCCACCCTTCGAGGGTCGTTACTTCGCGGCCACCGAGGCGGCCAGCGCCACGGAGTCGTGGTTGGCGGAGATGCTCGACCACCTCGCTGCGGAGCTGGCGGAGCGCGGCCTCACGATGCCGCTGTCGTTCAGCAACTGGCCCACGACCGACCCGCTGGAGCACCCAGAGGAGCCGCTCCCCGTCCAAGACCTCGTCGGTGTGGACGCCAACAACGTGCTGCCGACCTCCGCCTGGCCCGGCGGCACCTTCGCCGGGTACCACGCCTACCCCTACTACCCGGACTTCCAGCGCTTCGAGCCCGGCATCGCCGACCACGTGCACGACGGGGTGATGGACCCCTACGCCGGGTACCTGACGAAGCTCCGGGAGCACCACGACGGCATGCCGCTGATGATCACCGAGTTCGGGGTGCCCTCGTCACCGGGCACCGCCCACCTGGGGCCGCTCGGCCGCGACCAGGGCGGCCATGACGAGCGCACCCAGCAGGCCATCAACGCCGAACTGCTGCGCGTCATCGCCGACCTCGACCTCGCGGGCGGTCTTGCCTCCTCTTGGACCGACGAGTGGTCCAGGCCCACCTGGAACACCATGGATCTGGAGATCCCGGCCGAGCGCCGACCGGTGTGGCGCAACGTGTGGACCAGCGCGCAGCACTTCGGCCTGCTCGCCCATGAGCCGGGTCCGCAGCCTCGGGTGCTGGTCGGCGGGGACGAGGCCACCTGGACCCTGGATAGCCAGGTGATCCATGCAGGACGGGGTGCTATCGAGGAGGTGCGCGTCACCCACGACGAGGGATACCTGTACCTGCGTGTGGTCCTCGCAGGGGCGCGCGGTGATCAATCGCTGGCCGTGGACCTCACGGTGCTCGACGACCCGCTCGACGTCACCCCGGAACCGGGCCGCGACCCGGCAGCCAGCCACGCCATCACCGTGCCGACGGTCGGGCCCGCCCGCGCCTGGGTTCGGGCGGCGCACGACCCACACGCCTGGGTGTACGGCGCGACGCTCGGCATGCTGGAGGTGGACGCTGCCGCACTCGCGTCGGATCCAGGGGCGTGGCGTCCCCAGCGGCTGATGATCAACACCCCCTACGACCACCCGATCACCGGTGAGCCGCTGCCCGCTGAGGAGCAGGAGGTCGGCCTGCTGCGTCCCGGCACCACCGACCCGGAGGCCGGTGCCTTCGACTCCCTGGCGATGTGGCACGAGGATGAGCACGTGCTGACGCTGCGCCTGCCCTGGGCGACCGTCGGCTTCGCCGACCCGTCGTCGAACCTGGCGCTGGTGGTCGGGCCCGACGGTGCGTTGCAGACCCGTGAGGTGGAACGGATCGGGATCAGCATCGGGCTGGGGACCGAGCTGGTGGAGACCGCCGGCTACACCTGGGAGCCCTGGCAGCTGCCCTCCTGGCACGAGCGGCCCAAGGCGGGACTGGAGGCCTTTGCCGACGCGGTCGCCGACGTCACGCCCTGACGCAGGTCTCGACGGGCATCGGTGGCAGGTGCTCGGAGCACGACAGCGCTGACGCCGGTCTCCCTGCAGCGCGTCGCAACGTGGTCGGTGTTGGTACCGCACGGGCCGCCGCAGCTGGGGCTGTCGGCCCTACTCCGCATGTACGGCTACAAGAGATGATGCCAGCCTCGGTGTCCGTCGCGACGTTGAGACGGTCACCACCTCGGCTTGCGTCGGCTCGGACCTGTCGGCTTGTGTCCTGGTCTGACTGACGCTCGCGCGCCTGCGCGCAGGATGCGTCCATGACCTCGACCCCCGCGATCCACGTCGCCGGCCTCACCAAGACCTTCGGGCCGGTCACCGCACTCGATCACTTCCACCTGGATGTTGCCACCGGCGAGGTCCACGGCTTCCTCGGTCCGAACGGTGCGGGCAAGTCCACCACGATCCGCATCCTGCTCGGCCTGCTGCGCCGGGACAGCGGCGAGGTGGTCCTGCTCGGCGGCGACCCCTGGCAGGACGCGGTGCAGCTGCACCGCCGGCTGGCCTACGTTCCCGGCGACGTCCACCTGTGGCCGAACCTGACCGGGGGAGAGGCCATCGATCTGCTGGGGGAGCTCCGCGGCGGGTTGGACCGCCAGCGGCGCGCCGAGCTGATCGAGCGCTTCCGGTTGGACCCGACCAAGCGGTGCTCGACCTACTCGAAGGGCAACCGGCAGAAGGTGGCGATCATCGCCGCCTTCGCGTCACCGGTCGAGCTCTACCTGCTCGACGAGCCGACCTCGGGTCTTGACCCGCTGATGGACACCGTCTTCCAGGCCTGCGTGCGTGACGTCGTCGGCCGGGGCAGCACGGTGCTGCTGTCCAGCCACATCCTGGCCGAGGTGGAGGCGTTGTCCGACCGGATCACGATCATCCGTGACGGCCGTCAGGTGGAGTCGGGCACCCTCGCCGAGCTCCGCCACCTGACCCGCACCGCGATCACCGTACAGACCCGGTCGGCGCTGGCAGGACTCCACCACCTCGACGGTGTCCACGACGCCGAGGTGGAGGGCACCCGCGCGCGCTTCGAGGTCGAGCCCGACGCCATGGCCACGGTGCAGCGGTGGCTGGCCGACCGTGAGGTGGTGGCGCTGACCAGTTCGCCGCCGACCCTGCAGCAGCTGTTCCTGCGACACTACGGCCAGCGGCTCACCGACGCCGAGGTCGCCGATGATCCCGATGGTGGCGACCCGGCCACGGGTGGCAGTGCCGAGGTGGCGGAGACCTGGCGATGAGCGCCCAACCACCGGCGACACCCGGGCCGACCGGGCGGCGCAGGGCCGGCGCGGCAACAGCACCGGGCGCGGCGGGCGCTTCGGGCGGGGCCGGCGCTTCGGGCGGGGCCGGCGCGGCGGGCGCGGCGGGCGCTTCGGGCGGGGCCGGCGCGGCGGGCGCTTCGGGCGCGGCGGGCGCTTCGGGCGCTTCGGGCGGGGCCGGCGCGGCGGGCGGGGCCGGCGCGGCGGGCGTGACGTCCGGCACGGGCGGGGCCGGCGCGGTGGGCGTGACGTCCGGCACCGGCGGGGCGAGCGTGACGCCAACGACGGGTGTGGCCGATGGTGGGACCGGCATGCACGACCCGGACCACCTCGGTGCCAGCAGTGCGCCCGGATCGGCCTCGGAGCTGACCGGGACCCTACGCCTACTGCGCCTCGCCGCCCGACGCGACCGGGTAGTGCTGCCGGTGTGGATCGTGACCCTCGCGGTGCTGTGGATGGCCAGCATCGCCAGTATCGCCGGGCTGTACGGCGAGGCGACGGCCCGCGTCCAGTACGCGGTGACCGTCGCGCCCAACGTGGTCGCACGGGCCTTCGAGGGCCCGATCTTCGGCACCTCGCTCGGTGCGGTCCTGATGACCGAGACCTTCGGCGTGTTCGCGGTCCTGACCGGGGTCATGAGCCTGCAGGCCGTGGTACGCCACACACGGCTGGAGGAGGAGACCGGGCGTGCGGAGCTGGTCGGCTCAGCGGTGGTCGGCCGGTACGCGGCCCTGACCGCGGCGCTGCTGCTCACCTTCGGGACGAACCTGCTGCTCGGCACGGTGGTGACGTTGCTGCTGCTGGCGTACGGGCTGCCCGCGGGCGGCGCGATCCTGGTCGGGCTGCTGCTCATGGGGGTGGGATGGAGCTTCGCGGCGGTCGCGGCGATCACCGCGCAGGTGGCCGGCAGCGCCCGTGGGGCGAACGGGATGGCCGGGGCCGTCCTCGGTCTGGCCTACTTCCTGCGTGCGGTCGGTGACGGCCTCGGCGAGGGGGCGCCGAGTGGGGTCGCGGTCATCAGCGCCTGGCCCTCCTGGGTCTCCCCCATCGGGTGGGGGCAGCAGGCCCGGGCCTTCGCCGACGAACGGTGGTGGGTGCTCGGGCTGTTCGCCGGGCTGGTGGTCGCGTGCGTGTGGGCGGCCTTCGTACTGACCCGTCACCGGGACGTCGGGGTCGGGATGCGCCCGGTGCGGGCCGGGCCGGCGACCGCCTCGCGCGGTCTGCGCTCCCCGGTCGGGCTGGCATGGCGCCTGCAGCGCCCTGCGGTCGTCGGCTGGACGACGGGCCTGCTGCTCGCCGCAGGGGTGTTCGGCGCGATCGGCGACGAGGTGGATGCCTTCCTTGAGACCAGCGACGAGCTGGCGGAGCTGTTCGCCGGGCTGGTCGAGAGCGGCGAGCTCGTCGATCTGTTCGTGGTGTTCCTGATGGGGCTGCTCGCCGTGGCGGTCGGGGCCTTCGCCGTCCAGGGGGTGCTCCGGCTGCGGTCCGAGGAGCTGTCGGGCCGTGTCGAGCCGCTGCTGTCCACCGCGATCGGCCGGGCCCGATGGGTGGCCAGCCACATGGTCGTGATGCTGGTGGCCACGACCTCGATGCTGCTGCTGATCGGTGCGACCTCCGGAGCGGCGTTCGGGTTGGTCACGGGGGAGTGGGGCGAGCGCTTCTGGGGCTGGGTGCTGGCTGGGCTCGTGTCGCTGCCGGCGGTGTGGGTGCTGGCGGGGGTGGTGGTGCTCGCCGTAGGCGTGCTGCCACGGTGGGCGGCCGCCATCGGGTGGGGAGCGATCGGCGCCAGCCTGGTGATGGGACAGATGGGGGCGCTGTTCGACCTGCCGCAGTGGGTGCTGAACATCTCACCCTTCACCCACGTCCCCGCGGTCCCTGCCGAGGACCTCGAGTGGCTGCCGGTGCTGGTGCTGCTGGCGGTGGCTGCGGCCCTCACCGCCGCTGGCGTGGTGGCCCTACGGCGTCGGGACCTGGTGACCTGAGCCGGAAAGGTCGGTACAACCACGCGCGGCGGTGTGGTCAGGTGTGGCAGGCGTCGGCCCGCAGGGCCAGGGGCCCGGACACCGCCACCGGTCCCACGCCGACCCTCACCGCCTCGCGCTGCGTCGCGGTCACCGGGACGGTTCCCGGCGCATCACCCACAGGCCCGGCATCCACCCTGCCCGATCGATGTGGGACACGGTGCGGTAGCCGAACCGCTCGTACAGCGGCGGGTTGACGGGGGCGGTCGTCTCCAGCCAGGCCGCCAGGCCGTCCTGGTCGCACCGATCGAGCACGTGCTCGAGCAGGCAACGGGCCAGACCCCGCCCGCGCAGCTCCGGGTCCGTGGCCAGGAAGGCCAGGTGCCACGTCGGTCCCGCAGCGGCGGCGGCGATCGCACGCTGGCGTTGCAGGGCGACCCACGGCATCGCAGCGCCCTTGCGAACCACGGTGGAGGTCGCTGCCGGCAGTCCACGGAGCAGGCTCGGCGTCTGCAACGCCAGACCGCGCGCCAGTTCCACCGAGGCCCGCATGGACGACGGCGCCACCTTCGGCGGGTGCCAGATGGCCGCTCCACCGAGGCGACCGTCCAGTTCCGCACCGAACGCCGTCGCGTAGGGCAG
The DNA here is from genome assembly GCA_003565155.1 of Nitriliruptoraceae bacterium. GTDB lineage: Bacteria > Actinomycetota > Nitriliruptoria > Nitriliruptorales > Nitriliruptoraceae > T1Sed10-7. The sequence goes on from PXDB01000035.1 coordinate 42,520, forward strand.
CGTCGCCTGCAGTTGCCGGGTGAACACCAGCACCGCAAGCTGACGACGCAGATTCGGGTCGGGGAACAGCTCCCGGTTCCCCGGTTCCTCCTCGAACCCACGGGCCAGCAGCGCCGCCGCCTCCGACACCTCATCAGCACCGAGCACCCGGACCCGTGGCCCGGTGGACCGTGCTTCGCCTATCGGGTCGGCCGTCGCGTGCGCGTCCGCCGTCGGTGTCGCAGCAGCGGGCATCCGTGCCATCGGTCGAACCCTCTCCGTGGTCCTGGTCGGTGCTGGTGGCCGGCGCTGGTGGCCGGCGCTGGGGGTCGGCGCTGGTGGTCGGCGCTGGGGGTCGGTGCTGGTGGTCGGCCGTCGTGGTCGGCGCTGGTGGTGGGCCGTCGTGGCCAGCGCTGTTGGTCGGCTCGACCCCAAGGCTGCGGGAGGCCGTCGAGTTCGCGTAGGGGCCAAGGTCAGCTCAGCTGCTGGGCCATCGCACGGAGCAGGTCCGGGAGGCGGCGCGCGACCCCGGTCAGGACCTCCAGGTCCACCTGCTCCCGGGTGTCCGATGCGGTGTGGGCCAGCCCGCCGAGCAGGGCGTGCACGTCCTCGCTGGTGATGGCCACCGCTGGGATGCCCTGCAGCGCGAAGACCGCGTGGTCGCCTTCGTACCAGGGTTCGGTCTGTACCCAGGTGGCGTCGGCGTCGACCCACCCGTCGAGGTGCTCTGCCAGCTGCGGCGGGCACGCCAGGGAGGCCAGCGAGGTGCCCAGCGAGGTGCCCAGCCCCCGCAGACCGATGCCGTCGAGGTTGACGACGCCGACGATCTCGTCGAGGTCGGTCCTGGTCAGCCACGCCATCTCGCCGCAGGCGTCGACGTGGTCCTCGCCGTTGAACAGCACCACCTCGACGGGGAGGTCGTCGAGACCGCCGGTCTCGGCCAGCGCGAGCAGGACCGCCACGCTGCCGGCGTTGTCGAAGGCTCCTGGCGTCGTCGCCTTGGTGTCCAGATGCGCGCAGAGCACGAGGCGGCGCCCGGCCTGCGTCCGGGCGGACACGTTGACACCGTGCCCCGCGTGGACGGCGCCCGTCACCTCGAGGCGGAGGAGGACACCGTCGCGCAGTGCGGGGCCCGCTGCGCTGGGGATGGTCACCGAGGGGAAGGGCAGATCGGGGTCCTCGAGCACGGGCTCCCAGTGGTCGGACACGGCGACAACCGCCGCGGGTGCCAGGCGGTGGAGGTGCCGCCGGATCTCGTCGTGCGCAGGGTCCTCGAGGAACGGGAAGCACGCCGGGAGCAGCTGCACCTCGGTCAGGGTGTCGGTCAGGATCAGGATGCGGCCTGGGTCGGGGCGGAGCCGCGCCAGGGCGTGGGTGTCAACGACCACCTCGGTGCAGCCTTCCACGGTGCCGGCGGGGCTGTAGGGGTTGGGTGTCAGCACCTCGTCGATGCCAGCGAGCGGGCCGTCGACCGGTGCGTCCGGTGACCGGTCGCCACCGCCGGTCGGTCCGTGCCTGGATCGCTCGGCGGCGCGCAGCGCTGGCCCGGATGTGCGCACCTCGAGGCGTGCGGTGCCGGGCTCCCACCACCGCGTGGTGAAGGGATCCTCACGCACCTCCAGCCCAGCGGCGCGCAGCACGCCGGCCGCGTGCTCGCAGGCACGACGGTTGGCGGGGGAGCCCGGAGGGCGGGCGCCGATCCGGTCCACCAGCACCTCGAGGTGGTGGTCGATCCGGTCGCGGAGCGATGGTGTCGCGCCCACCGCTCACTGCCACCGGGCCAGCTGTGCCCGGCCGCGCGCCCGCGCGAACCGTCGCATGTCGGGGCGCCGGTCGGTTTCGTCCACGATCGGTCCGGTCAGTACCTCGATGACGTCCTCCAGGGTGACGACGCCGATCAGGCTGCCGTACTCGTCGATCACCAGGGCGAGGTGCTCGCGCTGCTCCTGGAAGCGTCGGAGCAGATCGTCGGCGCGGGCGATCCACGGGATCGCGACCACCGGTCGAACCAGCGTGCCCACCCGAGTCGCCGGGTCGTCGAGCAGGGCCGCGAGGAGTTCGTGCTTCAGCGCGACGCCCTGGGTGTCATCGAGTTCCCCGGGGTTGACGAGGATACGGGTGTGTTCCGAGGCGAGGATGTCCTCGCGGGCCTCTTCGACGGTGCGGTCGGCGTCCAGCCAGGTCAGGGCGGTGCGGGGGGTCATCAGGTCCCGTGCGGTGCGGTCGTTCAACTGGAAGACGCGTTGCAGCATCTCCACCTCGTCGTCCTCGAGGACCCCCTCCGAGCGACCGATCCGGGCCAGGATCCGGATCTCCGCCTCACTGATCGACGGGGACCGCTCGCCCTGGGTCAGGGGCCGCATCAGGACCTCGAAGACGACCACCAGCGGGGTCATCAGCCAGGTGAGCCCCCGCACCGGCAGAGCGACGGCCAGCGACACCTGCTCTGCGTAGCGCTCGCCGAGGGTCTTGGGCAGGATCTCGGCGAACAGGATCACGAGGAAGGTCAGCACGCCGGACACCACCCCGACCCACTGCTGGCCGAAGACCTGCGCGGCGATGGTGCCGACCGCGATCGAGCCGACGATGTTGAAGATGTTGTTGAGCACCACGATGGCGGAGATCGGGCGGGCGAGGTGCTCCTTGATCTCCAGCAGCGCCCGTGCAGCGCGGCCGCCCTCCGCCGCCCGCTGACGGACGCGGACCTCCTGCACCGACAGCAGGGCCGTCTCCGTGCCCGAGCACAGACCGGAGCCGATCAGGACCGCGAGGATCGCGCCGACGAGTGCTGCCATGTGCCGAGTCTGCCACACGCCGGTCGGCTCACGGACCCGCCTCCGCCCCTCGCCGAGGTGGCGGACCATGGTCACTGGGGAAGATCAGCACCGTATGTGGGTCCGATCTTCCCCAGTCGCGGCGCCACGACCACGGAACCGGTGGCAGGCCGGGTTGCGCTTCCAGGTACGGGACTGTCCGTGCCTGGTCCTGCATGGTCCTGCGTGGTGCTGCCTGGTCCTGCCTGGTGCTGCGTCGTCATGCGTGGTCCTGCCTGGTGTTGCGGGGTCCTGCGTGGTTCTTGCGTGGTTCGGCCTGGTCGTACGCGGAGGTGGTGTGCTCCTATGCCCGCGCCGCAGGTCGTCCGGCCCCGGAGGACCGACCGATGGATCTCGACCAGGCCCGCGCGTTCCTCGCCGAGCACCACCGGGCGGTGCTGCACACCTACCGGCGAGACGGCACACCGCAGCTCTCCCCGGTGGCGGTGACGGTCGACGACCGCGGGCGGGCGATCGTCTCCACCCGCGAGACCTCGATCAAGGTCACCAACGTCCAGCGGGATCAGCGGGTGTCCCTGTGCGTGTTCACCGACGCCTTCTTCGGTCCGTGGATCCGGGTCGACGGGACCGCTGAGATCCTGCGGCTGCCCGCGGCGATGGAGCCACTGGTCGACTACTACCGGCGTGTGGCCGGAGAGCACGAGGACTGGGACGACTACCGCCGCGCCTTGGCCGAGGAGCGCCGGGTGCTGCTGCGCGTCAGCCTGACCCAGGCTGGTCCGGACGTTGCGGGGTGAGCCGTGGTCGCTGCGGCCTTCGCGGCGTCCTGCGCGCGGCGGGCCTGGGACTGACCGGCACACACGCGAGGCCGCTGCTCGAACTCCTGCGCGCCGCTGGCCAGCCCACCTTCGACGGCGCCCACCACCGGCGGGCCGCCGGCGGGGGTGCGTCGGTTCGTCAGCGGCTCCGGCCGTCATCCCGGGCGTCAGGATGCGTGCCGGTCACCCGGTCGCCGACGACACCGAGGGTGACGAACCCGAGGCCTATGGCGGCCAACGCTGGCACGGGTAGGCCCAGCGGCCAGGCGGGATCGACCACCCCGGCCACCACGAGCCAGGCGAGGCCCGCGGCCGACAGCGTCACGCCGATCCCGGCAAGCGCGGCGGCCGGGCGCGGGGCGAGTCCGGCGGTAGAGGGGTTCGGGGGCGATTCGAACCGGCCGACGGACGCCACCAGGCCGGCCAGCACCAGCGCACACAGCAGCAACCAGACGGGACGCGTCGCCCACCAGGTGGTGTCGATCCGGTGGGGGAGCGGCCACAACCCGGTCGGGATCGTGGCGTTGGCAACGATCAGCATGGCGGTCTGGTGCCACAGGAAGATCGTCATCAGCCGACCGCCGGGCACCGCAACGACCGCCCAGGCACGTGGTCGCTGCAGCCACGCGCTGATGGGTCGCCGGGCCAGCAGCGCCACGGCGAGCTGGCAGACCCCGAGTGCCACCAGCGCCGCGCTCGGGGGAGTGAGGTTGTTCGGCAGCCCGGTACCGGCGACGGGCACCATGGTCACCGGGTAGGGGCCGAGCCCCATCATGACCACCAGCGCCCCCGCCCCGGCCGCCCCCAGCGCGAGCTGCTGCCACACGCGCGTCGGGAGACGCTCATCCGCCCAGAGGTAGCCGAGCTGGTGGACGAGCACGTAGACCGCCAGGTAGTTGACTGCCCCGACCACGGGCTGGCCCTGGATCGTCACGCCGTCGGCCAGCGGTCCGAAGCGCAGCAGGTCCACGCCCACGGCGACGACCGCACAGCTGCCGATCAGCCACAGCCCGCCGGCCCACTCGTGCAGCCGCAGGGTCAGCGGTGTGAGCGCGGTCACCACCAGGTAGGCGGCGAGGAACCAGACCGGGGTGAGCGCGTCGTCCGGTCCGAGAACCATCGCCTCCTCTCCGACCGTGGCGGTCAGGCCCACGGCGAGCGCGAGCCACAGGCCGAGCAGCGGCAGCAGCGGCCGCAGCAGGCGCCGACTCCGGCGGCGGAGCCAGTCGGCGGCGTGCTCGCCGTCCTCGCGGGCGCGGCGCCAGCTCGGTGCGTTCAAGGCGCCACCGACCAGGAAGAAGATCGGCATGACGTTGAAGGCCAGGGTGGCCCACTGCGTCACGGGGACCACCGCGAGGAGGTAGCCCTCCTCGACCTGGTCGCCGTCGGCGGTGAGCGCCCGGACCATCCAGTGACCGAGCACGACGACCAGGATGCTCGTGACTCTGAGGAGGTCGAGGTAGCGGTCCCGGGTCGACGGCGTCTGCTCGTCGATGCGTCGGGCGAGGCTCATCGGGCTCCTGGGCTTCCTGGGCCTCTCCTGGCTCCGGGGTTGCGGGGCTCCGTGGTCGCCGTGGCTCCATCGTCGTGGTCGCCTGCCGTTGCGGCGGTGCGATGCGGTGAACCGACCACCGTAGCGCCGTCCACCGTTCTCGCGACCGTCGCAGAACCGATGGATAGCCCTGTGCACGGCGCCCGTGCCTGCTGCCCGAGCATGGCCGCCCGTGGCGTCGCTTGACCCCCGGGTGGGGGGTACAGCACGCTGCCGCTGCGCAGACGCGAGAGGGAGGCGGATGCGCCGTTGCCTGATCATCGGGAACCAGACCCTCACCGGGGGCGACCTGCAGACGGCCGTCAAGGACCGCATCGACCGCGGCGTCGACGCCTTCTACGTGGTCGCGCCGACGACCCGGTTGGAGCAGGAGGCCGCCGGTTGGGTCGGGGCGCTTCCGGATCATGATGCACCTTCTCCGCCGGGGGAGTTCGGCGCGATGATCGACGAGCAGCGGTCGCTGCGGGATGCCGCCCGGGACCGTGCCGGCCGCCGATCGCCGTCGCTGCTGGACCAGATCCGGTCTGCTGGCGGCCAGGCGGAGGGCGAGTTCGGCGATACGCCCGTCACCACCATCACCGCGAAGGAGTAGCCGGGCCACTCGACCCTGCCGGTCGCGTCAGCCGTGCGGGACAGTGGCAGGGCTCTCGTGGCGTCCCCTCGCGTTCCACGCACCACGTCTTCTCGGGACGCCCACCTTCGCGGTGAGGTCGTCGGATGAAGCTGCTCGCGTGGTTCCTGGTGGGGTCGCTGGCCCTGGTCCTCTCGGCGTGGGCCGGACTGCGCGTGCCCGCGGGTGCCTTCGACGACCTCGATGTCGAGGACGGGGAGGTCGCGTTCGTTGCGCTACCCGACGGACTGCCCGCCCCGGTGGAGCGCTTCTTCCGGACGCTGTACGGCGACGAGGTGCCCGTGATCGACACCGCGGTCATCACCGGTCGGGGCACCATGCGTGTCGTCGGCATCACCCTGCCCGTGCGGTGGCGCTTCACCCACCGGGCGGGCGAGGCCTACCGTCACGAGATCGAGTCGACCCTCTACCGCATGCGCACCCTCACGATCGATGAGCTGTACATCGACGGCCGGGGGCGACTGGAGTTGCCCTTCGGGGTGAGCGAGGGCCCCAACGTCGATCAGGGCGCGGACCTCGCCCTGTGGGCCGAGGCGATCTGGATGCCGTCGGTCTGGATCACCGACGAGCGCGTCCGGTGGGAACCCGTCGACGCGCACACGGCCCTGCTCATCGTCCCGTCGGGTGCCGCCACCGGCCATGGCGGCACGGAGGCCTTCGTCGCCCGGTTCGATCCGGGGACCGGCCTGCTGCGGTTGCTGGAGTCGATGCGCTTCCGGGATGTGGACGACGACGAGAGGATCCTCTGGCGCAACGAGGTGGTGTCCTGGGAAACGCTCGGCGAGGTGGGCGACGACGGCTCGGGCGGCGACGGACCGGAGGGTGACGGCTCGGGCGGCGACGGACGGGGCGATGGCGCAGCCGGATCGGGGCCGGCGGGCTTCGGCGTAGCGGCACCTGCGATGCTGCCCATCGGTACCGAGTTGACATGGTTCGACCACGGGCGCCCGTGGGCGCGGTTGACCACCGAGGATGTCCGCTACAACGTCCCCCTGACCGAGGACGTGCGTCCGGCCGGGTGAGTCGCTGCGGCCTTGGCGCGTGCGTCGTGGTCGGCGCGACCCGCCGTCCGCCGATGGCTTCGGCCGCCGCCGCCCCCAGGCGATCCCCGAGCCGCCACCAGGTCCCCGAGCCCCGACCAGATCCCCTCCGACCCGACCGAGCGGAGCCAGCGGTGCGTGCACGTGAGCTGTTGCGGCGCCTCGACGACACCGAGGTGGACACGACCACCTCGGTGTCCCTCGCCGCGGCTATCGCGGAGCAGGTGCGCGCCGGTGCCATCCCCGCCGGCGTGGAGCTGCCCTCGGAGCGCGACCTCGCCGCGGCGCTGGGCCGGAGCCGGGGCACCATCGCACGGGCCTACGAGGCCCTGCGGGGGGAGGGGCTCGCCCACACCCGCCACGGTGCCGGAACGACGATCGGCTGCTGCGCCGGTCCGTGGGCCTCCACCCGGGCGGCGGAGCTGGCCACGATCCTCCCGGTCGCCGCCCCCGAGACGAAGGCGTGGGTCGATCGCACCGTCGATCTCCGATCGCTGCGCTGGTCGAGCTCCGTGGGCGGCGGTCCGACGCCCGGCACCGACCCGCTGCCCGAGGGGTCGCTCGTGGTGGAAGGACGGGTGCGCGCCCTGGACGTCGTCCTGTCCACGCTGCTGCGTCCCGGCGAGCGGGTGCTGGTCCCGGCACTGGCGGACCCCGCCCTGCTGGCGTTGCTGCGGATCCGTGGCCTGCATCCGGTGCGGCTGCCCACGGACGCCGACGCGCGGGCGGATGTGCCCGCCTGGCTCCACCGCCTGCGGACCCGGGCGGCACCGGTCGCGGTGCTGGCCCCCTCCCACGCTGCACCGGCCGGTGCGACCCTGGCAGCCCACGATCGTCGGTTGTTGGTCGAAGCGGCCGCCGACGGCGAGGTGACCGTGGTCGAGGACCGCAGCTGGGACGACCTGTGGCTCGACACCCCACCACCGGCCGATCTCGCCGCCCTCGACGCGGATGAACGCACGGTCTGCCTGCGCACCGTGCAGCGCCTGGCGCCAGCGGACGAGCTGCCCCACGCGAGCGACGGCGTCGGGAGCGACCTCACCTGGATCGCGACCGCCAGCGGGGCGGTGCAGGCACGGCTCGCGGCGGTGGCCCGCACGCTGGAAGCTACGCCCGCGGGCCCGACACCACCCGCGGGAGCGCCCGCCGGGGTCGCCGCCGCACGACGCCAGCACCTGGTCGATCACACCGCCCTCACGATCCGTCTGGTCACCCCCGTCGCCCCTCGGGTCCAGGTGGCGCCTGCAACCGGCGGTCCGCTGCGACTGCTCCACCTCGGTGCTGTCCCGGGCTCGGTGGTCACCGACGCGTTGGCTGCGCGCGGCGTCCTCGTCCACGCCGGCCTCGACTGCGTCGTCGGCGGCGGGGACGTACCGGCCATCGCTGTCAGCCTGACCGGCACCACCTCGGTGTTGGTGGCGGGGTTGCGTGCGGTGGTGGAGGTCGCGACCGAGCTGGCCTGACCTGGCGTCGCGCAGGGCTGCAACCGCTGTGCCGCCGGTGTGCCGCTCGCCGTCGAGCCGCTCGCCGTCGTGCCGCTCATGGACGTGCCAGTGGATCGCCCACTGGCCCCGTGGTCGCCCGTCAGGCCTGCGTACGGTCGAGGTCGACCAGGAGGGGCGGGCGATGCCGATCGCTGCTGTACTCGAGACCGTGACGCTGTTCGGCGGGTTGCTGCTGACCCTGCTCGCGCTGTTCGTGCCGATAACCCTGGGGCTGGTGCTGGTACAGCGGTGGTTCGGCGACGAGCGACTCGCACGCTTGCTCGGTGGTGAACGGCTGCTGACGGCGGTGGTCAAGGGCACGGCCCTCGGCGCGCTCACCCCCTTCTGCGGGTGCTCGACGATCCCACTGCTGCTGGGCCTGCTGCGGGCACGGGTGCGCTTCGCCGGGGTTGCGGCCTTCATGCTCGCCTCGCCCCTGCTCAACCCCTACCTCCTCGGCGTGGTCGCCCTGCTGTTCGGGGCCCGCACCACCGCGGTGTACGTGGCCGTGGCGGCCGCCACCTCGATGGGGCTGGGTGCGGTGTGGGAGCTGGCAGGACTGGACCGGCACCTTGCGCCGCACGTTCGGCCGAGCGGGCAGGCCACGGTCGGTGCGTCTGCCGCTGTCGCGCCCAGTCCGGCGCGGGTGCCGGGCCCGGGCGTGGGTCCTCCGGCCACCCGTGGATCGACGCCGGCCGGCGTTGGAGGCCCCGTGCACGACGGCGCCTGGTGCGAGGAGGTGTCCTGCGCGTCCGAGCAGACGGGCACCGCTGCGCGTCCGTGGGCCGGGTGGCGTGCCGAGGTCGCGGACGCGGGGCGCGCTGCGATCGACCTGCTGCGACCCATGCTGGTCCCGTTGCTGCTCGGCGTGACGGTCGGCGCGGTGCTCTACGGCGTGGTGCCCGAGGGCTGGTTCGCCGGCCTCCTCGGCGAGACCCGGTGGTGGACCCTGCCCGTGGCCGCCCTCCTCGGTCTGCCCCTGTACCTGCGCGGTGAGGCGGCCTTCCCCATCGGGGCGGGCCTCGTCGCCGCCGGCGTGGGGGAGGGGCCGATGCTGGCGATGGTCATCGCCGGGATGGGGGCGAGCCTGCCCGAGGTCACGATCCTCTCGGGCATCTTCCGGCCCCGATTGTTGGCGGTCTTCCTCGGATCGGTGTTCCTGATGGCGATCGCCGGCGGGGCGGTGATCCCGCCGCTGACGTGAGCCACCGCACGGTGGCCGAGGCCCGCAGCGAGTCCTGGAGCGGGCCGGTGCCGTCCCGCCGGCGCCCGCATCGAGACCCGGACCCCGACGGTGCCGTCCGGCCGGCGCCCGCATCGAGACCCGGACCCCGACGGTGCCGTCCGGCCCGGCGCCGACGGTCCGATCGATCCGGCCCCGCGCCTGCCGTTGTCCCGCGGTGTCGGTCCTCGACCGGTGTCGGTCCTCGAAAGGATGTCGGTCCTCGACCCTGGTGCGGTGTCAGGCCGGAGTGCGTGGACCCGCTGCGGGGGGCCGGGACCGGGCGTTGTCCACCAGCGCCACGATCGCGAGCACCGCCAGCGCGACCGACAGCACCCGGATCGTCAGCCCCCACACCTCGTAGCTGGGGTCACGGTTCGGGGCGATCGCGACGTACATCGCGCCGAGCGCCAACTGCACCAGCACCGTGCTGACCAGGAGCAGCCGACGGGGCCACACCCAGAGCAACCCGGCCAGCAGCAGATGCACCACCCCTGCGGCGCCGAGGATGCCGAGTTCCCCGCTCTCCGCGTCACCGAGGTCGAGGACGCCGGTAGCCAGGAGGCCGTAGACGGCAGCGACGGCGATAGCTGTGAAGGCGGCGAGACGGTGCGGCGGCATCCGGTCGGCCGGGCGGCTCGTCGCGTCGTGGTTGGGTACGGGCAGGGTCGAGCGGGTCATGAGCTTTCCAGTGGGTGCGCGCGGTGCGGGGGAACTGCGCCGCGTGGGGGAGAGCGAGCGGAACGCTGCTGTTCCATCCTTCAGACAACCGCGCAGACCGCCGTCGCTGCAGGGTCCGAGGTCCCGACCCCCGAGCGCCCGAGCCCCATCGGCGCGGGTACGGAGCCGGGTCGGCGGGCGGCGGCGAGGTGGTGCAGCGCCGCCGGCACCGACGCTGCGAGCGGCAGCCAGTAGGAGACCGCCCGGTAGGCCAGCGTGGCGGTGGCGGCGGTACCGAGGTCGAGGCCGGCCGCCAACAGGCTCGCGCTGAGGCCACCCTCGACCAGGCCGAGGCCCCCCGGGGTCAGGGGCACGCTGTTCAGCAGGTTCACCGCGGCGTAGGCGGCGGCGATCGCGGCCAGGGACGCGGTGCCACCGACCGCACGCACCACCAGGGTGAGCACGGTCAGGTCCAGCGCCCACTTGCCGATCGACCAGCCGAACGGGCCGAGCAGCGCGGGGAACCCCAGCAGGGGCGCCGAGGTTGTGGCTGCCCCCCGCGGGGCGTGGCTCCCGCCGATGTTGTCGGCGCTGCCGGCGTTGTCGGCGCTATCGGTGCGTCGTGCGAGCAGACCCTCGATACGGCTGATCACCAGCGTCTGCGCCCGCTCGTACACCCCCGAGCGTCGCGCGAGGGAGTGACCGGCCAGCAGACCAGCGCACAACGCCAGCCCCGTGAGGGCGGGAGCGGCGTACTGGCCGGTCGTCAGCGTGGTGGTGCCGATCGTGACGGTGACTACCAGGCACAGCCCGCCCATCGACAGGATGCCGATGTGGATCACGCTGCTGGCGGCGGTCACCCCGCAGGTACCGAGCTGCTGGAAGCGCCGCATCGCCAGGGCGCCACCGGCCACGCCACCACCGGGCAGCGCCTGGGTCAGGCCGAAGGCGGCGAGCGCGAGGGTGCGCGTGTCGGCGCCACTGCCACAGCTGCCCGCCCCGCCGACCACAACGTGGGTGCTGCGGTAGAGGTTGGCGAAGCACAGCAGGGCGAGGGCCTGCACCCCCACGGCGCCGGTCAGCAGCCGGCCGTCCGCCGCGGACAGCAAGTCGGTGACCTGCTCGGTTCCCACGACGGCGACCATGCCGGCCAGCGTCGCCACCGCGGCGAGCGCCAGCGGGAGGATCCGGCGTGCCGCGGTCCGCCGCGCGGACGGCGCCCGGCTGGCACGCGGGGGCGGCGTCGAGGTGGGCAGCAGGGCGGGCAGCATCGGGGTGCTCCGGAGGTGCGGTGGTGGTGGTCGTTGCCCAGGACCGTCGCAGCGGCCGCTTTCCGGCCGCTGTCGACCCGCTGTCGTGGGCCGGGAGCGGCCGGCGGGCACCCCTGGTGCGGCCTCGTGCCGGCCGCGTGCCGAGCGGGACGCGTCCCGGCGAGGACGCCCCGCGGCAGTGACACGACGGTTGAGGGCGGGCAGCCTCCTGGGCCGACCGGCCCCGCTGCGGCATGCTGGGTCCCACCACACCCGATCCACCACCGATCGAGCCGGAGCGAGCGTGTCCTCGAGCATCGATGCGGTCCTGACCGAACTCGACCGGCTCGTCGGCCAGGCCGTTGAGGACGCCGACCCCTGCGGCTACTTCGCCGTGCTCTACCGCGCGGTCACCGCGGCGGTGAAGGACGCCCTGGAGGACGGCACCTTCGACGACGCTGCGCGCATGGAGCGCCTCGACACCCTCTTCGCGGACCGCTACTTCGAGGCGATGGTGGCGCGGGCCGGGGGTCGGCCCGCCACGGCGTCCTGGGAACTGACCTTCGCGGCGGCCGGGCGGTGGCGGCCGCTGGTACTCCAGCACCTGCTGGTCGGCATCAACGCCCACATCAACCTCGACCTCGGCATCGCCGCCGCACGCTGCGCCCCGGGCGACGCGCTGCCGGGGCTGCGGCGCGACTACGACCGCATCAACGCGATCCTCGCGGCGATGATCGATCGGATCTCGGCGGACCTGCAGGACATCTCGCCGTGGATGGGACTCCTCGATCCGCTCGGGGCCCGCACCCAGCACGAGATGGTCCGCTTCAGCATCGTGACCGCCCGGGGCGGGGCGTGGCGGTTCGCGAGCGCGTTGAACGGGCTCCCGGAGGGCGAGTGGGACGCCGCCATCGGTGCGCGCGACCGTGCCGTGGCCCGCGTGGGGGAGCGGGTCCTGCGCCCCGGCGCCGTGATGGGTGCCGGGCTGCTGCTGGCACGGGTGCGGGAGTCCGGCGACGTGGTCGGCAACCTCGCGCGCCTGGGTGCCACCGACAGCCCGACCAGCGAGGAGATCGCCGAACGGCTGCAACGCATGGACGCCGAGGCAGTTGAGAGCGCCTGAGCCGACCCCCGGTCGCCGGCGCGCGCCGCGGCAGGGCCAGCCGCGTGGCCGGGGCGCCTGGCGTTCCAGCACGCTCCCGGCACCCGCCGTCGCCGGGCGACGGGCCGACGCCTCGGTCAGTGGCGGTGCAGCCGGGCGCGGAGCCGCCGCCACGCGATCGGGATCGTGCTGGAGGGCTCCAGCACCTCCGCGTCCAGGAGGGACCGCTCGAACTCGCTCAGCCACAGCAGCAGTCCGCCGACCCGCAGGGCGAGCAGCACGACGCCCAGCACCACGGCGGCCACCACCACCCCACCGGGGAGCGGCAACAGGGCGGCCGCCACGCCGGCTCCCGGCACCGGCTGTAACGTGGCCGCCACGGCGGCACCCAGCGGCAACGCCAGCGGCAGCATGCCGAACAGCGGGGTTGCGAGGCGGGCGGCCAGCGCGACTCCCAGCACCTCAGGCGTGGCACCCAGCGGCATCGCCGCCACCACCTCGGCGAGGTTCTCGGGTTGCCGGACGCGGTCCGCGACCGTGATCACCGCCGTCACGGCCGCCAGGGGGACGAGCAGCGCCAGCCAGCCCGGCGCCGGCCCGCCCCATCCGACCCACGTCCCTACGCCGCCGGCCCCGGGCGCCGGACCGCCGGGGGCCGGACCGCCTGCTGCGGAGCCGCCGGGTGCCGCACCGAGCAGCAGGCCTGCCAGCAACACCCCCGACAGCCCGGTGACGGTGACCAGGACCGTTGCCGCCCGGAGGTGGAGCCGTGCCAGGCGCGCGAAGCCGAAGGGCAGCAGCTCCGCCGCCAGCGGTGCGTCATGCTCCCGGCGCAGCGGCTCCAGCAGGGGCCCGACCGCGAGCACCAGCACCCCACAGGCCGCCATGATCCGGAAGGCGATCCCGGTCAGCCCCACCCGGTCGGGCGTCGCGAGGACCAGCCAGGTCGCCAGCGCCCAGCCGAGCCCCGCACGCACCAGTGGCCCCGGCTGCGCACGCAGCCCCACGAGGTGACGCCAGGTGACGGCGCCGACGCTGCGACGGGGCAGGGGTGGGCTGGACAGGGGGCGGCGGCGGACCCGTGCCGAGGCCAGCTGCGTGACCGCACGCAGGTCGCCCATCCGCAGTGAGGCCGCGGCGCCACCGTGCACACCCGCCCGGGCGACGAGCTCCTCGTCGTGGGACCGCCACACCCGGTCGCCCGCCACCACGGCCAGCACGCCCGCCGTGGACGCCAGCACGACCAGCAGCGTGGGTGCTGCGAGGGGCACCGTCGCCCCGGCTCCGATGGGCCGCTCGGTCGCGCCGGGCTGGTCCAAGAGCCCGGCGGCCAGGGACCGGAGGACGGCCTCGGCGGGCACCGCCGGCAGCCACGGCGTGGCGGTCGTGAGCAGCGGCACGCCGAGCGCCAGCGCGAGGACCATGCGCACCAGCCCGTGCCGCCGCCCAGTTGCGGGCCAGGACTGCGCGAGCCCTGCGCAGCCGGTCGCCAGCAGGCCGAGGACCGCACCGCAGCCGGGCAGCAGCCACCACGCGGCCGGACCGACGGTCAGCGCCAGTGAGAGCAGCACCACCCCGGCGAGCGCCAGGGCGGCACCGAGCAGCACCGCCAGCCCGAGGCTCCACCAGTACCGCGGCAGGAGCAGGCGCCGCCGGTCCAGCGGGGTCGGCAGCAGGAGCGAAGCCTCCGCCTGGGTGACGGGCACCGGACCCGCCCAGCGGCCGAACCGCACGCCGAGCAGCGCCGCCGCCGGTGCCAGCGCCACCAGGACCGTTCCCAGCCACCGCAGCTGTGCCGGGCTCGGTGGTGGGGTCGGGATCGTCAGGATGGCGTGGATCAGCAGCCCGCCGTAGAGGCCACCGAACAGCAGGACCAGGTAGACGGCGTAGAGGACCTCGCCGGTCGTGCGGGTGCGGCGGGGCGTGGTCTGCAGCAGGTGGGCGACGCTGGCGGGCGCGGTCGCGCTCACCGGTCGAGCCCGAGGCGGCGACCCGCAGGGGTGTCGGCCACCGCCGCGAGCGCACCGCGTGCGACGACCTCGCCGTACTCGAGCAGCAGCACCTCGTCGAGGAGCGCGTCCAACCCTTCGGGCTGATGGGTCGCGACCAGCACGGTGCCGCCGTCGCGCCGGTAGGCGTCCACGTCCTCCCACAGCCGGTGCCGGGCCGCCGGGTCGAGCCCTCGGTCCGGTTCGTCCAGCACCAGCAGCCGTGACGGGCGGATCAGCGCGAGCGCGAGGTCGAGCTTCTGGCGCATCCCCGTGGACAGCTGGGAGGGCACCGCGTCGCGGCGCGGTTCCAGCGCCGCGCGCGTCAGGAGCGCGTCGACCCGCTCGTGGACCACGGGGTTGCCAGCACGCTCGCCGAGCCCGTGGGCGACCGCCACCAGTTCGAGGTGCTCCGCGACGGTCAGGTCGGGGTAGAAGGCGCCGGTCGCACCCCCGACCGCGACGGCGTGGCGCGCGTGCGCCCGCCCGGCGTGCGTGCCGAGGTCGTGGCCGTCCACCTCGATGCGGCCGCTGCTGGGACGCAGCCGTCCGGCGATCAGCTGCAGCAGGGTGGACTTCCCCGAGCCGTTGTGCCCGACCAGGCCGATGCAGGCACCTTCGGCGACCTCGAGGTCGAGGTGGCGGACGGCCTCCACCGCACCGAAGGCGCGCGACACGGCCGCCAGCCGTACCGCCGGACCCGCCATCGGTCACCCTCCGCAGCGGCTGGCCACGCTAGTGGGGCGCCGACCAGGGGCGCGGGACGGCCCCCACCACCCGGCGTGGCACCAGGGTGGTGGTCGGTCCGGTCAGGGGCGGCGGGGGATGGTCCACGCTGCCCGGCGCCGGGCCGACAGGGTGGCCCGGCTCAGCCGTCGAACCGCTCGTAGGCCTCCGGGGTGTAGCTCGACCCGGGGTTCCACATCAGCCACTCGTTGACGTCGTGGTCGTTGGTGGCGCGGATCTGCTCGGCGATCTGGAAGGGCCGGTCCCAGGCCCGGTAGGCGGTGTCCTCCAGCCATGGGATCACCCGGGCGTCGGTCCCCTCGATGGCCTCGTCCCACACCTCCAGGGTGGCGCGGATGATGTCGTAGGGCTGGCGGTTGGGCTCCGACACCCCGTACTCGCCCGGTCCCCAGTGGGACGGGTAGATCATCGGGGCGACGTAGTCGAGGTGCTTGGCCATCTCCGGGATGTCCTGCCCGATCTGCTCGGGCCGGTCCGCGGCGATGCCGTACACCGAGGCGCCGTGGGTGACCCCGTAGGGCGCGAGGCGCTCATCGGCCAGACGGGTGAACTCGACGATCGCCTCCTCCGGGGTGGTCTCCAGCCCCGGGACCGTGTACTGGCTCTGGCCCTCGGGACGGCGGATGTAGTCCCACAGGATGTGGTCGACCCCGGCCCTGGCGGCCTCCACGGCGAGGTCGAGGTTGTAGGCGATCACGTCCTCGTGGGTGTAGTTCGAGAACCCGGCGTAGGAGCCCCGGAAGTAGTCGCTGCCGTCGGCGAGCTGGATCACCATGTCGCGACGGTCGTTCTCCCAGGCCCACTCGGCGAGGGCGGGGTCCGCGAAGGCCACGATGCGCCCGATGACGGGGACGCCCTCGGCGTGCAGGTCGGCGACGGCCTGCTCGAGGTCGAGGGGGCCGATGTCGGCACCGATCTCGTTGGCGAGCTCCACCTCGGAGTCGTAGCCGATGTGGCCGCCCTCGTCCTTGAGGTCGAGCTGGATCGCGTTGATCCGGCCTTCGTCCAGCATCTCGAGCATCGGCTCCCGCAGTTCGGGGGATGCCCAGGCCCAGAAGGTGGCGTGGACGCCGCGGTACTCGTCGAGGGTGACCCGCGACGGGACCCGGCCGACGGCCTGGACGTGCTCGGCGGTGTTGCCGGCGCGGTCCACGGCGACGATGGTCAGCTCGTCGATCTCGCCGTCGAGCGCCACCTCGAAGGCGCCGTCGCCGTCGGCGGTGACGGTGGTGTCGTTGACGCTGACCTCGGCGTCGGGGTCGGTGGTGCCGGCCACGGTCAGCGGCTCGTCGCCGATCATGGTGGCCGGGGAGGTCAGCGCGAGCGCGGGCGGCTCGGCCTTTACCTCGAACCGCCAGGTGTGGAGGGTGTCGAGCTCGTCGAGGTCGACCGTGTCGGCTGCGGTGCCGTCGTCGACCGTGTCGGCCTCGTCGTCCGCGGTGCCATCGTCGTGGGCGTCGTCGTCAGCGTCCGCGTCTTCGGTGCCGTCGGTCGCGTCCTCGCTGTCCGTGCCGTCGGTCGCGTCCTCGCTGTCTGCGTCCTCGCTGTCCGTGTCCGCATCCGCGCCCTCTTCGGCGTCCCCGGTCTCGGCCGCGTCGTCGCCGTCCCCGGTGTCGGCCGCGTCCTGCTCCTCGCCCGCACCGCCGGTCCAGCCCTCGGGCGCCTCCGCGACGTGCACGGTGTGGTCGCCGTCCTCGAGGTCGGTCGGGGCGTAGGTGAGCGTCCCGTCCGCCACCTCGGCGTCGGCGGTGACGTCCCGCTCGCCGAGAACGAGCACCAGCGCAGCCAGGTCCTCCTCGTCGCCCGTCACGGTCAGCGACAGCTCCTCGAGCTCCGCGGCACCGAGCAGGGCGTCCTCACCCGGGCCCTCGAAGCGGAAGCCGCCGGCCTCCTCGGTGGCCGTCTCCTCCTCCGTCGACGCCGCATCCGACCCCTCGTCGGCATCCTCCGGCGCATCGTTCGAGGTGCAGGCCGCCAGGAAGAGTGCGGCGCATATCGCCAGGGCGGCGGCGCGGATACCCGCGGTGCGGTGGAGCTGCGGGTAGCGATGGGGGAGTGTGTTCACGTGGTGTCCGGTCCGGGCTCGCGTAGTGGTCGTTGTCGCGCGCGCGACCGGAGCGCACCCCGCAACGCCGCGCACCGGAGAACGTACCGAGGTGCGGGCGTGATCCTGACCGGAGGCGGCCACCACCGGTCGGGTGTTCGCGTCGCGCACCGGCGGGCGAGGGCAGCGCGGGCCGTGGCGCCGCTACGGGGCGTCGGGCGGCAACGCCGCCGCGGCCCGACGCACGCCGATGCAGCTACGAGTCGTCCGGCTCCGGCACATCCATCATCTCGCTGCACACGGGCCAGGCCTGCCAGCCCTGCTCCTCGAGGACCTGCTCGGCGATCTTGATCTCCTGCACACGGCTGGCCTCACCGGCGTGCGCCGGCATGTCGGACGCGCGGAAGGACTCCCAGGTGTCGGGGTGGAAGTTCAGCCCGCCCTGGAAGTGGTCGCCGTGATCGAACTCGAGCCCGTAGTCCCACCGCGCACTGCCGGGTTGCGGTACACCTTCGGCATCCCACTCCCCGGACTCGCAGTCGGCGACGCGGTCCCACACCTCGGGGTCGATCGCGGTGTCCAGCGCGTCGGCGGGATCGGCGGGTGCTGGCGGGGTCGGTGGCAGGCCCGAGGTGGGGGTGGCGACGGGTGGTGGTGCGTGGGACCACTGCTCGACCGGGTCCGCCGGATGGAGCGGATCGTCGACGACGAGTTCGGGGTCCACCACCGCGACCATGCCGAGCGCACCCAGACCGAGCACCGACCCGAGCAGGGCGAGTCGGCGTTCACGTCGACGGGCGTCGCGGGAGGAGATGGTGCTCCAGGACCGGCTGGCCCATACCCAACCGTCCGCCGGGTCGGCTGACCACGTCCTATCGGGCAGGGCCGTGACGTGAGCTCACAGCCCGCGTTCGGCTGCCACCTCGCCGTTGTCGACGGCCTCGACGAGGCGCTGGTGATCTGCCTCGGTCTGGTCGGCGTAGGCGCGGGCGAAGCGGGCCAGCGCTGCGCCCACCTTGTCCGAGCCGCCGAGGTAGCCGGCGATCATCGACGCACCGCTGGTGCGTGCGTGCCCCTTGGCCAACAGGTAGCCGCAGATGCCGGCGTAGTCACCGAGCGAGCCACCGTCGATGGCATCGAGCGGCACGGTCCCCTTCATGTTGCGGAACTGCCGCACGTAGAACTGACGTCCCGCGACGGTCGTCCACCCGAGCAGCGGGTCGCTGACGGTCTGTAGCGCCTGCTGGTACTCCACCACGCGCTGGCCCTGGTGGTCGTGCCACGCCGACTCGCCGTGCACGTACCGAGCGATCACCGAGCGGCGAGCCTGCTTGAGCTGCAGGAAGACCACATCCTCATCGTCGCTGCCCTCGAGCAGGGCGATGTAGGCCCGGAGCCCGACGCTACCGACGCCGACGACCTTGTGGACGATGTCGACCAGGGTGTAGCCGCCGAGCACCCGCCGCCAGTGGGGCGACAGGGTGGCGAGGTAGTCGTCGAGTCCCTCGGCGAGCAGCTCGTACTCGTCGTCGTCGACCCGGGTGATCAGCGGCGGTTCCTCCACGATGCGGCGGCCGTCCGCGGTCTGCTCGGTGAACCGGGGCAGCGCACGGTCGCTGGTGCGTCCGTGCGCCTTGCGGGCGGCCTTGTCGATCTGCTTGCGCAGCTGCTGCCGGGAAGCGGTCTCGCGCAGGCGGTCGACATCGAAACGGTCGAAGGAGCGGGCCATCAGGGGCTCGTCGTACAGCTCGCGGATGTGGTCGCGGTAGGTCGCGACGCAGGCGACCACGGCCTCCTCGCACTGGTCCTCGCGTGCGCCGTTCTGTCGCCCGAGCACCCAGGCGCTGGCGACCAGCCGCCGGAGGTCCCACTCCCAGCCGCCGGGATGCGCCTCGTCGAAGTCGTTGAGGTCGAGGACCAGCTCCCGTTCCGGTGAGGCGTACAGCCCGAAGTTGCCGATGTGGGCGTCGCCGCAGATGACCGGGGTGATGCCGGTGGACGGCAGCCGCGCCACGTCCGCGCCCATCACCGTCGCCGATCCGCGCAGGAACCCGTAGGGCGAGGCGATCATCCGCCCCACGCGGACGGGGACCAGCCACTCGATGCGGCCCTCGTGGTTCTCCCTGAGCTGCTCGACCGGATCGCGGCGGGTCGCGGGCGGATCCCAGTTGCCGAGGCTGGAGCGCGGCACCTGCTTGCGCAGGCTGCGGCCGAGGGCGAAGCGCTGTGCCCGCGGGATCGGCCGGCTGCGCAGCGAGGTGTAGGGGGCGCTGTCCGCGGCGGCGAGGACCACATGACCGTTGCCGCCGTTGCCGGTGTTGCCGTTGCCGCCGTTGCCGGTGGTCGTGCTCGGGCTGGGCTCGTTCATCCCGCGTACCTCGTCGCTGGGTCATCCGGCCCGGGTGGGCCGACGGACGCGTCCCGGACCCTACCGGTCGGCCTTCGGCGGGCCGAGGTGGTCGGGAGGCGGCGGCGTTGCTGCGTGGCTGGTCCCGCCGCGGGTGGCTCCTCTGCGCCTGGCTCCTCGACGGGTTGCCCCGCCGCGGGCAGGAGGGTTTGCAGCGAAGTGACCTCAAGGCGGTCGTTCGGCTGCGAACCTTCGGCCGGGAGCCGGCGGCGGGACGGCGCGGGCGGATCCCTTCGGTGGTCAACGCCGCGGGCCGAGAGTTGGCGGCGACCATCTCCGCAGGTAGCTACGCGGGCGCACGGCACCGCGGAACCACCTGCCCCAGGGCGAGGGTTTGCAGCCAAGTGACCTCCTGCAGGTCGGTCCCCTGCGAACTGTCGGTCGGTGCGGGTGCGGGGCACAGCAGACTGCACCACGCCGGCCGCGCCCCGCAACCGTGCCCTGCCGGCCGCGCCCCACGAACCGTGCCCTGCCGGCCGCGCCCCACGAACCGTGCCCTGCCGGCCGCGCCCCGCGAACCGCGCCCTGCCGGCCGCGCCCCGCGAACCGTGCTCTGCCGGCCGCGCCCCGCCAACCGTGCTCTGCCGGCCGCGCCCCGCCAACCGTGCCGTGCGGGCCGCTCCCCGCCAACCGTGCCCTGCGGGCCGCGCCCCGCCGGCCGGTTACCGTCTGCGGGATGAGGCCCGCCCTGTTCCTGTCGATCGCCGCCCTGGCGTGGAGCGTCGTGGGGAACGTCGTGCTCGGGGACGCGTCCTACCTCCCACGCAACCTGGCGCTCACCGCGCTCTTGCTCGTCGGTGCGCGGTGGGCAGGGTGGGGGTGGGATGAGCTCGGTCTGGCCCCGGCTCGGCATCGCCGAGGTGTCGCGACGGGCCTGGCGGCTGTTGCCGTGGTCGCTGCCGCGCTCTTGGCAGGTGTCCTGCTCGCGGACCGCATCCCCCTGGTCGCGGTCCTGCTGGCCGACGAGCGTGCCGCCGTGGCCGGTGAACAGCTGCTGTACGAGACGGTGCTGCGCATCCCCCTCGGCACAGCCGTCTTCGAGGAGGTGCTCTTCCGCGGTGTGCTCCTGGCGGCGTTCGCCCGCGCGTGGCGTGGTGCCGACGCGCGAGCGGCGATCAGCACGAGCGTGGTGTTCGGTCTGTGGCACGTCGCCGCCACCGCGGTGGCGCTGCAGATCAACGGCGTCGCGCTCACTTCCGCCACAGCCCTGCTCGCCATCACGGGCGCCGTGGCGGTCACCACCGTCGCTGGTCTGGTGTTCGCCTGGCTGCGGCGCTTCAGCGGCTCCCTGGTGGCGCCGATCCTGGCGCACATCGCCACCAACGTCGGCGGGCTGCTGGCGGCTGCGGCCACCTGATACCTCGGCGCAGCGGTCGCAGCGGTGCGTCGGGTCACGGGCGTGGACCGCCGACCCATCGAGTCCGTCGGGTTGCTGCGCCGGCCCGATGCTGCGAACGGGCACGTCGTCGGCGTTCCGGTGGCTGGGCGCTGCGCAGCGCCCAGCCACCGGTGATCGGATCCCAGCCTGCTACGGCTGCGACGTCCGCGTCCGTCAGGGCGGGCTCAGATCCTTGCGGCTGGTGGGCGGTGTGGAGGCTGGCAGCCGACGGCGCCCGCCCGGCGAACACCCCGCTGGTCAACGTCCTGGCCAGGGTGACGGCCGCGGCTGGCAGCTTCTGCGGCCGGTCCCGCAACGGCGTGTCCCGGGGTTGCGCCACGTCGACCATCCAGCAGCAGCCTCGCCGCGATGGCCATGACCTGCAGCATGCTGAGGGCGGCGACCACCTCACAGCGCGGCAGGCGCTCGTCCCCGCCCCGTCCGGCGGGGACGCCCAACCGGCTACGTTCACCGGGTGGTGGGCGGCAGGAAGACCTACAACGGCTACGACGGCGACCCCCATGTCGACCCCGGACGATGCCCTCCGTGCGGCGATCGGCCTGTCGTGCGGGGAGACCTGGTGCGGTAGCCCGCACCGACCACAGACACGTGGATCGCGGTGAGTGAGCCCGGCCGGCGTTCTCCCGGGGAACCGCGGACCGTGGGCGCCCGCGGTTCGTTGACCGGTAGCGCCGCCTCCGCTGGTCGGAGAACGGCGGACACCTGACGACCCGCACATGCGCCAGCGGCGGTGCGGGGCAGCGGTCGCGACCTGTACCGGCGGATCGGCACCAGATGATGGGCACTCGTCCTATCGCATGACACGCCGCGGTCGACAGGGTGCTGGGCGGGGCAAGTGACCGACCACCCGCGGGGGCTGCCGCAGCAGCTGCCCGCTCCTGCGCAGGTGACACGGTCGCACGAGCCCCGACCGTCGGAGGCACAGAGGGAATGGTCCGCCAGCCTGATCACCAGAAGGGCTGCCACGCCCCCGGGGCCGCGGCTCGGCGTTGCGTTGGCCGGGCGCCGGACTGCTGGAGGGTGGAACCGGTGAGCGGATCGTGACCTCCTCCGCTGCATCGCACCTGCTGCCGGTCGGTGGCCACCCGCCGGAGACCGCGGAGTTCGACCGCGCGCTCCTCGATCTCATGGATGCGCACGTCGCGGTACTCCGCCTGGATGGCACCATCGAGACGGTCAACGCGGCGTGGGAACGCTTCTCAGAAGAGAACGGGGGTGATCCCTCGGCGACCGGTGTGGGCGTGAACTACCTCGATGTCTGCACGGAGGCGGCCACCGGCGATCACAGCGTCATCCCCGTGCTGCGCGGCCTGCGTAGGGTCCTCCGCGGCGCGGACCGGGAGTTCTCGAGCGAGTACCCCTGCCACTCGCCGACGGTGCAACGATGGTTCCACGTCCGTGCGCGCCGTACGCGTGTCGGTGGGCTGGCCCGCGTCGTGGTGGTGCACCAGGACGTGTCCGAGAACCGACGGCTACAGGAAGATGTGCGGGCACGCTCGCTGCTGCTCGACGAGGTGGATGCTGCGGTCATCGCCACCGACCTCGACGGTGTGGTCGAGCTGTGGAACAGCGACGCCGAACGCCTCTACGGCTGGACGGCCGAGGCAGCCGTCGGTCGGCCGTTGCGCGGGCTGTTGCAGGCTACCGAGCGGTTGGGCGCACCCCACGATGTCGTGACCGCGCTGTCCCGGAACGGCAAGTGGGAGGGGTTGCTGACCGTCACCCGCGCAGATGGCTCTCAAGTGCCGGTGGAGGCGCGGAGCACCTACGTCCACGATGGCGACGGGCTGCGTTCCGGGATCGTGAGCGTGAGCGTCGACCTGTCACTGCGGGTGGCGATGGAGGAGCAGCTCGCCCGTTCCAACCGGGAGCTGAAGGCCATCACCGACAGCATCGGTGATGGGCTCTGTGTGCTGGATGCTGACGGCCGCATCACCTACATCAACCCGCGGGCCCAGCAGCTGCTGGACGCGTACGTGACGGAGGCTCTCGGGGTTCGCCTCACCAGGTGGATGCACCGGCCGGACGGCGCGCGCATCGACAACCTCACCGAGGTCGATCCGTCTGACCCGGCGGAGGCGTCGCTGCGCCGCAGCGACGGCAGCGACATCCCGGTCGAGTACGTGATGACGTCCATGGTCGGTCGCAACGCGCATGACCCCGCGGGCTGGGTGGTGGTCTTCCGCGACATCAGCGAACGCCGCTGGCGCGAGGCACGCATCAGCCGTGAACTCGAGGAGACGCGCTGGATCGCACGGATCAGGGACGCGCTGGCTGAGGACGGCTTCGTTCTGTACAGCCAGCCCATATTCGATCTCGCCACTGAACAGGTGGTACAGCACGAGCTGCTGGTGCGGATGCGCGACCCGGAGGACCCCGACAACATCATCCCACCCGGGCGGTTCCTCCCGATCGCCGAGGCGTTCGGTCTGGCTCGGGAGATCGACCGGTGGGTCCTGCGGCAGGGGCTCCGCGTGGCGGCCACCGGCATGGCCGTGCAACTGAACGTGTCGGCGACCTCGCTGGATGACACCACGCTCCCGCACCTGATCGAGCAGCTGCTCGCCGAGACCGGTGCCGATCCCAAGCTCGTGGTCTTCGAGATCACGGAGACCGCGCTGGTCGACAGCACGGAACACGCGATCTCCTTCGCGCAGCGGGTCAACGCGCTCGGGTGTGCCCTCGCCCTCGACGATTTCGGGACCGGCTACGGCGGCTTCACCTACCTCAAGCAGCTGCCCATCGACGAGCTGAAGATCGACATGGAGTTCGTCCGCGACGCGACCACCAACCCGGCGAGCCGTCACGTCATCGACGCGGTCGTCAGCCTGGCGCGCGCCTTCGGGGTCAGAACGGGCGCCGAGGGGGTCGAGGATCAGCCCACCCTACAACTGCTGCGGGCGTTGGACGTCGATCTCGCCCAGGGCTATCTGCTGGGACGTCCGGCACCGCTGGACCCGGAAGTCACTCGACGAATGCAGGAGAGGCCCACCCCATGAGCGTCGACCAGCGTGGCGAACCGGCCCAGCCCGTGGATCCGGGTATCGAGGGTCAGGAGGACCTCGACCGCGACCAGGCGATCCTGGATCTCGACCAGGCGGTCGCCGATCGCGAACAGCATCTCAGCGATGTCGAACGCGGCCACGCCGACCGCCAGCAGCGTGACCTCGACGACGACACCGAGGTGACCCCGACCGGCCGTGCCAGGCGCCAGACGCGCATCTCCGCCGCCCAGCAGCGGCGCGACGCGCAGGACACGGCCCTGGAGTCGGCACAGCACGCGCGTGATCGCAGGCAGTCCCTGCTCGATGCACAGCAGGACGCGCTCGACACCCACTACTACGGCCCGCTGACCGTCGAGAGCCATCAGGCCCTGGAGCGCCGCGCGCTTGCGGCCGAACAGCGCGCCGCGGCGGCCGAGGAGCGAGCGACCGCAGCCCTGCGTCGGGCCGAGGCGGCGCGGGAGCGGGCCGCGGTTCGGGTCGAGCACCTCACCGGCCGTAGCGATGGGGAGGCGCCAACCGCCGGTTGAGGGCCCGTGTGTCGACGCTGGTAGCGACGCGACCGGCCCCCTGGCCGGAGTCGGGCTAGCTCTCCACCCCCGGTACGGTCCGTGCGATGCGCTTGGCGAAGGTGTAGATGCGGCGCAGCGATTCGATCGTCTCCGTACCACGCGCGTAGGCCTCGACGCGGGCAGGTGCTTCCGCGGACATGCGGGTCGCGTGATGGGCAGCGGCGGTCGCAAGGAGCTGGTTGACCTCCGGCTTGGCCTTCAGCACCTCCCGCGCGCGCTCCGCGTCCTCCTCGGAGAAGGCCTCCATGGAGCGCTGCAGCATCTGCGACATCTTGGCGTGGAAGTCGGTGACCACCTCCTGGGTCTCCTCGCTGACGGGGACACCCTCCTCGATGCGGCGCAGCCCGATGCGCACCAGTTCGCTCTCCACGATGTCGCCCACGAGCTCGAGGTAGCTGGTGACCTCCATCAGTGCCTGGAGCTCCTCGGCTTCCGCCTCGGTGAGTCGGTCGTCGCTGATCTGGCGGAGGTAGGCGAGGATGGCGTCGTTGAGGTCGTCGATCTCGTCATCCCCGTCGGCGAGGGCGGTCAGTTGGGCCGTGTCACCGGTGAGCACCGTGGGCACGGAACGGTCCACCTGGTCCTGCACGCGGCGGCCCATCCGGGCGATCTCCTTCCGGGCCAGGTCGAGGGCGATCGTCGGGGTCTCCAGCACGGCGACGTCGAGGTACTTGGGTTCCACCCCCACCTCGGACGGCCTGAGCGGCACCAGCCGCTCCACGAGCGCGGCCAGCCTGCGGGTGAAGGGCAGGAACAGCAGCAGCATGCCGGACTTGGCGATGGTGTAGGCGTTCGCGATCTGGCGGGGTGCCTCCTGCGATAGCCGTGCCTGCCCCTCCAACCCCTCGGCACTCGGGGAGATGGCCGTGGAGAGCGCCGCGATCTGGTCGATCAGGAACAGCATCAGGGTCACGCCGATGACGTTGAACACCACGTGGACCAGCCCGGCCCTGAGCGCAACGGGCGGCCGGCCGATCGTGGCCAGCATCGTGGTCACCGCGGTGCCGAGCGACGCACCCAGCGCGATGGCGATGCCGGTCTCCAGGGGCACCAGACCCTGGCTGGCCATCACGATGATGATGCCGATGGTTGCCGAGGAGGACTGGATCACCGCGGTGAAGGCCGCTCCGATCAGGACCCCGGGCAGCGGCCCCCGTTCCGTGGCCATCAGGCTGAGGAAGGGCTCGTAGTCCTGCAGGGGTGCCATCGCGCTCTGCATCACCCCCATGCCGAGGAAGAGGATGCCGAGCCCGGCGACCGCCGTCCCGAGCTGGCGGATCTGCTCCTTCCGGCCGATGAACTCCGCCAGCACGCCGCCGGCGATCATCGCGAGCGCGTAGCTGACCACGTCGAAGGCGATGATCTGCGCGGTGATGGTCGTACCGACGTTCGCGCCGATGATCACCCCGACCGACTGCACCAGGGTGAGCAGCCCCGCGGAGAGGAAGCCGATCACCAGCACCATCGTCACGGTGGAGGATTGGATCGTGGCGGTGACCAGCATGCCCGTTGCCACACCCGTGAACCGGTTGCCCGACATCCGTGCCAGCACCCGGCTGAGCGAGGTCCCCGCCAGCCCCTTCAGCCCGGAGGTGACCCCGTTCATGCCGTGGAGGAACAGGGCGAGGCCGCCGGCGAAGCCCATCAACATGAGCCCGAGGGGGAGCTCACCCGAGCTCGTCATCGCCACGTCATTCAGCATCCCGACTCCTCCCCTTCACCGACAGTTCACCTCGTCCCAGCGGGCACAGTAGGCGTTCGATCCGGTCGGATGGCGAGATCCGGTCGAGGTGCTGGGGGATCCGGGTGGCGAGCGCATCTCCTGCCGGTCCGGGGTCGGGTTCCCGCAGGAGGGCGGTAGCGGCGCAGGTGGCCCCGTGCTCCAGCTGCGGTCCGTGGTGGAGAGCGGCACCGGTCGGCGAGTAGGGGTTGGAACCTGTTCTGCGGCGACCATGGGAGCTACGGTGACGCCCGGCACGCGCGGGACGCTGGACCGCTCTGCCGATGTGGGTCCCGGTCCGATCCGTCGGGATGCCTGGTTGACCGCTGCGAGATCGATACGAGGTGAGAGCTCATGCGCCGCTCGACGCTGCTACTGCTCGGGGTCGCCGCTCTGGTACTCGCGGCCTGCGAGATCCGGACCGACTACGACATGTTCGTCGACGGTGACTCCTCGGCCATGCTGGTCTTCGATATCACCTACGACGGCGAGGCTGCCCAGCTGTTCGGACCCGCGGAGCAGTTCCTCGAGGACGAGATCGAGGAGGACGTCGGGGAGGAGATCGATGGGGTCACCCTGCTCTCCGCGGAGGCAGACAGTTCCGACCCCGACGAGCAACGGGTCACGGCCACCTTCGAAGCCGAGGACGGTGACGCCTTCGACCGACTCGTGGACGATCTGTTCCCCGGGTCCTCCTTCGTCAACACCGAGGGCGACACCTGGGAGCTGAACCTCCGCCCGGACGAGGATGTCGCGGAGGACTTCGATGACGAGTTCCCGCTCGACGAGTTCGGGCTGGACTTCATCAGCGGTGAGGTCCGCCTGAACCACGAGGGGTCCCAGGTCTCGATGAGCGGTGGCGAGTCGGGCGACGGGAACCTCGTGCTGTGGGACCCCTACGGTCCTGACTCCCTCGAGATCGTCATGGACCTCTCGGGCGACACGCCTCCGGCCGCTGCCGAGGAGGCGGAGGAGCCGGCGGAGGAGCCGGAAGAGGTCGAGGACCCCGCGGACGAGGCCGAGGAGCCCGAAGAGGAGGAGGTCGAGGAGCCCGCCGAGGAAGCGGAGGACGACCTCGCCGAGGAGGACGGTGACCCCGCTGCAGCGGTGGGAGAGGATGACGACGGCATCTCCACGCTGGTGCTCGTCGCGCTGGCCGTCGGTGTCCTGCTGCTGCTCCTGCTCATCATCTTCCTCGTGGTCCGTAGCCGCGGGAAGAAGCAGCAGGCCGACGCAGCCGCGCAGGAGCCGGTCGGTGCTGGCGTCGGTGCCGGCGCCGCGGGCGGAACATGGGAGCAGCAGGGCACGGACCAGTGGGGCCAGAACCAGTACGGCCAGCAGCAGTACGCCCCGGGTTGGGACCAGCAGCAGGCTGGGCAGTGGGAGCAGCCGCAGCAGCCCCCGGGCCAGTGGGACCAGACCCAGGCCATGCAGCCGCCCGCCACGTCCTCGGACCAGCCGCAGGCTGGGCAGTGGGACCAGCCGCAGTCCGGTGCTGCGCGGTCACCGGAGGATAAGGCGCCGCCGACCGACCCCCAGCCGCGTGGCGGGCCCCCGTCGGCCCCGCCCCCAACGCCAGGGGAGTCCCGCACGCCGCCTCAGGACGACGGGCGTGCACAGCCACCACAGCCACCCCCGCCGCCACCGTCCGGCTGACCCGGGCTGTCACGCTCACCGCGCCGTCGTCCCGGTGACTGCGGCTCGCTGCGCCGTCGTCCCGGTGAGCGCGGCTGATCGCGCACCACCCCGATCAGCCCGCCGGCTCCCCCACGGCGTCGAGGATGCCGGCGAGCATCGGCTCCAGGCCCCACTCGACCCCGCTGAAGGCGCCGCTGAACCCCAGCCGCACCACCACCAAACCCGCAGAGGGGATCACCACCACCTGCTGGCCCTCGTTGCCGGACGCCCACGCGGCGTCAGCTGGCGCGCTCGGCATGCGCAGGTCGCCATCGGGGCCCTCGTTCAGCCACCACTGGTAGCCGTAGGGGGTGTCGACGGCCTGTTCGACGGGCGTGAAGGAGTCCTCGACCCACCCCTCCGGCAGGATGCGCTCGCCCTCCCACACCCCGTCGTCGAGGTAGAGCTGACCGAACCTGGCCCAGTCCCGCGCCGTGGCGTAGAGGAAGGACGAGCAGACCAGCCCGCCGGACTCGTCCGCCTCGAGCACCGCGCTGGTCATCCCCAGCGGCACGAAGAGACGTTCGTGGGCCAGCTCCACCCCGGCATCGCCGGCCTCCTGCAGCACGTCGCACAGGATGTTGGTGGTGCCCGAGGAGTAGGACCAGTGTGACCCAGGGGCGTGGGCCAGGGGCTGGCCCGCCGCGAAAGCGCCGACATCGCCTGGGCGGAACAGCATCTCGGTCGCGTCGGTCCCGGGGTCGTACACCTCCTCGAAGGTCAGCCCGTCGGTCATCGTCAGCAGGTGCTCGACGGTGATCGCGGACCGCTGGTCCACCTCCCAGCCGGGACGTGCCACCTCGTCGTCGAGGTCGAGCTCACCGGCCTCGACCGCGACACCGGCCAGGGCGGAGGCCACGGACTTGGCCATCGACCAGCCCAGCAGCGGGGTGGCGGCGTCGAAGCCGTCCCCGTAGCGCTCCGCCAGCAGCTGGCCGTCGCGGGCGACGACCACCGCGCGGGTGTTGCGTCGGCGGCCGTCGGGGTCGTCCTCGGTGAAGGCGAGGTCGATCGCGTCGTCCAGCGCCGCCGCGTCGACGTCGTCCGGCAACTCGGGCAGGGGGCCGTCGCCGACGGGCCACGGCGCGTCGCCGTCGTCATGGGTGACGCGTGCGAAGCCGGCGGGCGACGGCGGTTGCTCCGCCAGGGTGCAGCCGGTCGCCTCGTCGTGGTAGGCAGTGGAGGCCCACAAGCCGAGCAGGGACGCGCGTAGCGCCCTCGGCTCCTCCTCGGTGCGCAAGCGCAGGAAGGGCACCAGCGGGTTGTCGGGGAGGTCGCCTTCGGCGTCCTCGAGCGACCGGTCGGCGACGTACACCGCGGAGCAGGCGATCTTCGCGGCGTAGCCCGTCGCGATCGGAGCGATGGGGCCGAGGTAGAGGGCCACGCCACCGGCGGCGAGCGCCAGCACGGCCGCGGTGCTGAAGAGCGCGACGCGTCGTTTCCCTGTCATGGTGCCTCCCGTACTCCATGGCGTGGCCCGCGCAGGCGATGGTGGTCGGCTGGTGTGGGCTGGTGGTCGTGCTGTGTGACGGCCGGTCGGTGACGGTGGTCGTATCGGCTGTCGGCCGGTCGGCGACGGCGGTCGTGCTGTGTGACGGCCGGTCGGTGACGGTGGTCGTGCCGGCTGCCAGCCGGTCGGCGACGGCGGTCGCGTCCTATGTCAGCCGTCCCGGCCGAGCTCCGCCTCGCGGCGGGCGAGCTCCTCGGGTGACGCCGGCAGCAGCTTCTGGCCGCGCCGGAGCAGCACGAAGCCCAGTGCGTAGGCCCCGGCGGCGCCGTAGAACATCGACTCGTCGCCGAACAGGTCCATGACCGCGCCGATCACCGGTGAGCCGAACATCTGGCCGACCATCGTGAACAGGTAGTACATCCCGATGTAGAACCCGATCCGGTTGCGGCCGCCGAGGTCGGCGATCAGCGGCATCGCCTGCACGTTGACCAGCGCCCACGCCAGCCCACCGATCACGAACACCACCATGAGCACCGTCACGTCCCGGATCTGGGCGGCGACGATGAAGATCACCGGGATCGAGCCGAGCCCGATGAGCATCGTCGGGATCTTGCCGAGCTTGGTGCCGATGGCGCCGGCTGCCAGGGCCGCCACCAGGAACGCGCCGGCGAAGGTGGTGAGGATGAAGGCCGCCCGACCCGGGGTCAGGCCCAGCACGTTCACCCCGTACAGCGGGAACAACGCGTCCAGGCCGGCGAAACCGATGTAGTAGGCGAGCATGGCGGCCAGCAGGTAGAACTGCCCGCGGTTCGGCCGCTGCAGCAGGACCTTGAACCCGCCGACCACATCCGCCAGGGGCGCAGGGCGCCGGTCGTCGACGTTGTCGACGTAGGGAGGGTGCCGGTCGGCCTTGCGGTAGACGATGACACCGGTGGCCAGCAGCACGCCCGCCCCGATGCCGAAGGTCAGCTGCGGGTCGATGTCGTACAGCAGGCTCAGCCCTGCGAAGGTGACCAGGGTGCCGATCCCGCCCATCAGGTTGATGATGCCGTTCCCCGCGGAGCGCTTCTCCGGCGGGGTGTGATCCGGCATCAGGCTGATGACCGGGCCGCGGTAGGTGTGCATCGCGAGGGTGAACAGGATCTCTATGACGATCAGCGTCCAAAGAGCGGCTGAGGCCCAGGGGATCGCGAAGAACGTCAGCGCTGCAACGGGGACCGCCACCACGATGAAGGGCAGCCGTCGCCCGAGGCGGTGGTTCATGCGGTCGGACCACGCGCCGATCACGGGGATCAGCAGCAGCCCGAGGAGGTTGTCGGTGCTCATCAGCAGCCCGATGAGCGTGCGGCTGGCGATGAACTCCTCGTACATGATCGGGACGAAGGCGTTGTAGGCGCTGTTGACCAGCATGACGCCGAGGAACCCGGACCCGATCCACCAGATCTGCGCGTAGGAGAAGCGCTCCTCCGCGTCGGTGGCTGCCGCCTGCGTCTCCGCCATGTCCGCTCCCTGTTCCCGCCCCGTCCACCCGGGCCGTCCCGTTCCCGTGCGCGCTGCTGATGCGCGGACGACACGCTGGTGGGCCGGGTGCAGCGCACCACCGGTGTCCGGTCAGGGAACCGTAACCGGCGGACCACATGTCGTGGGTGTCGTCCAAGCGCCGCCGGGTTACGGCATGGTCAGCCGCAGGTTGCCGGCGCGCCTTCCGGGCGGCCCACCCGCGTGGGGTCGGTCGTCGTCGACGTTGCCGGACCAGGTGAGCGTGCCCGGTGTCCTGCCACGGCCGTTCGCTGCGGCATCCGGCCTCGTCGGCCGCCCGCGGGTGCGTACCCTCGAACGTGCAGAACAGGCGCTGCCGCCGAAGTGCTGGAGCCGAGGTGCCACAGGACCCGCGGGATCCGCGAGACGAGCCGCCAGGCGACAACCGGCCGGACGACGAGCGTCACGATGACGGGTCCGGTGACGGTTCCGAACACCGGCCCGGTGCGGCGTCCGCAGACCGCGCTGATGGCACCGGCCACCGCGCCGATGACCCCGATCACCGCGCTGAGGATCCCGGCGACCCGACCCCAGGGCGCGATGACGCGTCGTCGGATCCGTCCGCGGGGCGCGATGACGGGTCGTCGGATCCGTCCGCGGGGCGCGATGACGGGTCGTCCGATACCTCGGGGGCGAACCCGTCGTCGGCGATCCCCGACGACCTCTCCGGACTGTCTCCTGATGACATCCCGGACGACCTGTCCGGGCTGGACCTCGGCGGACTGCCGGAGCCGCCCATCGAGCCGACGGTCGGTCCCTACGACGTCGACGCCCCTTCCCGCCCCGACGCCCCTGACGCCCCCGACGCCAGCGGCCAGTCCGCGGCGTCGGACCGGGATGCGCCTCGGTCATCACCGCACGGGTCCCTGGCGGAGGACGCGGGAGCGGAGGCAGGCGGTGCCGACGATGACGGGGAAGCGGTTCCCGGTCCAGTCCCGACCGGCGGCCCGGTCGACCCCCGCACGCCCCGTCAGCGGCTCCGGGACCGCTACCTCGAGATCCGCGTGGCGACGATGGACCGCGACGGTGGTCCTGGCGTGGTCCTGCGCTGGTCCGCCCGGGCACCGCTGGTGAGCACCCTGGTGCTGGCGGTGCTGGTGGGCGGCGTCCTGGTGGTGACCTTCGGCGTGCCACCCGTCAGCCCGCTGTTCCTGATCCCCGTGCTGTGCGGGCCGGTCTACCCGTGGCTCAGGGTCGAGTCGAACGCCCAGTCGGCCTGGCGGGAACGGAACGCGGGCGCCGGCTGAGGAGCCCCCTGCGGCCCGGTCAGGTGACGGCCCACCACAGCGTGGTCACGTGGCGCCACGACGGCCGAGGGTGGTCGCGGAGCAGGTCGAGGAGCTCCTCGTCGCGCTCGGGGCCGATGCGCAGACGCGCCCGCAGGAACCGCAGCTGCTCGTCCTCGGTCTCCGGCGGGAGCGGGGCGGCCTCCTCCCAGTGCACCACCTCGACGTCGATGCCGGCCTCCCGCAGGACGTCGGCGGCATCGTCGCTCGTCGGGCCGCCCGGGGCGTCGATGCCGTGGATCGCCTGCCAGTAGGGCCGTGTCCAGGCGGTCGGGTGCTCCGAGCTCAGCTCCAGGACCACCCGTCGAAGGGCCTTCGCGGCCAGCGCGTGGGCGAAGTCCCCGAGCTCGGGCGTGCCGTAGGCCGTGTGGTGGCTGACCACCACGTCGGTGCTCCTGAGGTCGTCCAGCACCTCCTGCCACGGCCCCAGCACGGCGGTGGCGGTCGCTCTGCGGGCCAGCGCCCGCTCCCGGAACGCCTCCAGCATGCTCGCCTGGACGTCCACCCCGATCAGACGCGCCGCCGGCGGTGCCAGTGGCAGGCTGCCCGCCCCGGCACCGCAACCGACGTCCATCACGCTGCCGCCCTCCGGCAGCACCGCGGTGGCGATCCGGCGCGACGGCGAGTCGAGGGTGACGCTCAGATCGGCGATGTCCGCGAACCGCTGGACCGGGAAGCCCTCGGGGGGTGGTGCGGTCGCCACCTCGTCGGGGATGCGCCAGCGTGCCAGGCCAGCTGCCCACCGTTCGGCTGCGGTGTCCGTCACGCCGGTGCCTTTGCTCGCGACTTCGTCGCCTCCGCGCCACGTGCTGCGAACCGTTCACAGCCTAGTCACGTCGCTGCGCCGGGCCGGGGTCGGGGCTGGTTGGCTCCGCACCGGCGCTGCGGGGCCCCGGGGCTGCGGGGCCCCTGCGCGTCGGGTTGGGGTCGCTGAGGGGTCGGGGATGTCCCGTTCTGTCGCCCGACGTCGCTTCCTGGGGAGGTTGGGCCGCGTGCCGGGTCACCGGTGTCCCGTGCCGTCGCCCGGCACCGGTCCCCGGTCACGTCGGGGGCGCGTACGGGGCCGCCGACGGCGCGCACGGTCCACCGCCGCCCCGGACCACGCCCGTCAGCGGCGCATCGAGCGGTCGCGGCGCCTACGGCCCCGCTATTGCCGCTGCTCGGCCGCGAACCACGCCGCGAGCCGGTCGAAGCCCTCGTCCAACCCGACCCGCGGCTCCCACCGCAGCACCGCACGCACCTGCCGCTGGTCGAACCAGTGGGCGGTCGCGAGCTGCTCGGCGAGGAAGGCCGTCATCGGTGGGTCGTCCGTGCGCTGCAGCCGCGCCCACACCTTCTCCGCCACCGAGCCGCCGGCGTAGGCCACCGGCAGCGGCACGTGGCGGTGCGGCGCCGGCAGGCCCGCGGCCCGGCAGATGCGCGACAGCAGCTCGGCCACGGTGCGGGGCTGACCGTTGGAGACCACGAAGGCCCGGCCGGATACCTCGGGCGCGGCGGCACGGTCCAGGGCCGCGACCAACGCGTCGACGGCGTTGTCGAGGTAGGTGGTGTCGATCAGGGCGGCGCCGTCGTCCACCAGCGCCAACCGACCGGATCGTGCGCGGTCCACGATCCGACCGATCAGCTGGGTGTCACCGGGTCCCCACACCAGGTGCGGGCGGATCGCCACCACCGCGAGGGCGTCGGCGGCACCGAGCGCCAACTGCTCGGCCCGCGCCTTGGTGCGGGCGTAGTGTCCCTTGGTGGCCAGGGCGTCGGCGAGACCGGCGCCCGCACCGACCAGGGGCTCCCCGGCGTGCGCCACCGAGGGGGTGGACACGTGCACGAGCCGCTCGACATCCTCCGCCCGGGCGGCCGCGAGCACGTTCGCGGTCCCGTCGACGTTGGCGGCGGTGAACTCGGTCTCGGTGCCGACCACCCCGACACGGGCGGCGAGGTGGACGACCGCCTCCTGCCCGGCGGCGGCCCGGCGGACCACCTCGGCGTCGGCGATGTCGCCGAGCACCTCACGGGTCGGTGGCGCGGCGCCCGAGGGGCGTCGCTGCAGGACGGTGACCTCCTCGCCGCGGTCGGCGAGGGCCTGGGCGGTGGCGCGGCCGAGCATGCCGCTGGCGCCGGTGACGAGCACCTTCATGTGGAGGCCCCCTGCTGCTGGTCCACGGCCGGGGCGGTGTCGGCCGCAGCCGGGGTGGCCGCGGCGGGGACCGCTGGTGCAGGGTGGGCGGCCGTCGCGCCCGCACCTGTTGTCGTGTCCCCATCGGAGCGCACCCCGCGTCCGGCGAGGGTCGCTGCGGCGCGGCGTGCCACCTCGGCGCGGTCGATCTTGGACTGGTGGCGGATGTCCACGGGCAGCTCCGGCACGGCGAGCACCGCGGTCACCTCGACGCCCACGGCGCGCGCCACCTCGCTGCGGACACGGTCGACCAGGCTCAGCGGGGCGAGCTGGGTCCGGCCGGCCGGTGGGTCCGTGGTGAGCACGACCACCACCTGCTGGGTGCCGGCTGGTCCGACGCCCACGGCGGCGGCCATCGTGACGTGCTCGATGGACTCCACCGCCTGCTCGACACCGACGGGGGTGACCACGCCGGCGGCCGTGGTGATGATGTGGGACAGCCGCCCCTCGATCCAGATCCGACCTTCCGCATCGAGGTGGCCGACGTCGCCCGTGCGGTGCCAGCCGGGCTCGCGGGAGCTCTCCAGCTCGGTCAGTGCCAGCCGGTCGTAGCGGTCCTTGCGGTGGGGTGCGGCGACGCACACCTCGCCGGTGATGCCGGGCTGCTGGGTGCGGGCGCCGGTGGCACGACCGCGTTCGTCGAGGGGGCTGACCTCCACCTCGACCCCCGGGACGGGGTGGCCGACGCATACGCCGTCGCCGTCGCCGACCGCCTCGATGCTCGTGAGGTCGATGTCGGCCACGGGCAGGCACTCGGTCATGCCGTAGGGGGTGTGGGCGCTCGCGTTCGGCACGACCGCGGCCATGCGCCGGAGCAGCCGGGCGGGGACCGGGGCACCGGCCGACAGCAGGGTGCGCACCCCGGCCAGCGCCGTCGCGTGCTCGCCGCCCAGCTCCCCCGCCGTGCGCGCCACGTTGTCGAGCGCCGCGGGCGAGGCGAACACCAGGGTGGCCTCGATGGCCGACACAGCCTCGGCCAGCGCGGTGGCCGTCAGGGTCGCCGGGGCGGTCACGTCCATGTCGGGGACCATCGAGGTGATCCCGAGCGCCGGGCCGTACAGCGCGAAGGGTGCGAAGGCCGCCACCAGGCGGTCGGTGTCGGTGATCCGGTAGGTGTCACGCAGGGCGTCGCGCTGCGCCTCGAGCTGGCGGTGGCGGTAGACGACGCCCTTGGCCGGGCCGGTCGAGCCGGAGGTGAAGGCGATCGCCGCCTCCTCGTCCGGGCCGGGCGGCGGGGGTAGGACGGCGTCGGGGTCGCTGGTGGCGCGGGGGCTGCGCCGGCCGGTGACCAGCTCCTGGCCGTGGGACAACGGCCCCTGGCCGCGGTCGATACGGGCCTGGCCGTGGGCGATCAGCTGGGTGAGGGTGGCCTCGGCGCCGCTGGAGCGCAGCAGCGCGGCGGGTGGCTCACCGGCGGCGATGCGGCGTCCCGGCCAGCGCAGGACGGCCGCGGCGGCCAGGGCCTTCGGGATCGCGACGAGGTGGTCGGGGGCGGCGCTGCGCAGGGCGCGGCCGAGCCCCTTCGGTCCGAGGCCGGCGTCGGCAACGACCACCGTGGCACCGAGCCGCCAGCAGGCGTACAGCAGGGTGGCGAGTTCTCGGCCCGGGGTGACCAGGGACGCGACGCGGTGGCCCGGCGCGACGCCGTGGGCGTGGAGGCCGGCCGCCAGCGCATGCACGTCCGCCGAGAGCTCCGCGAAGGTGGTGCGCCGCGGTGCGCCGCTGGCGTCACCGGGTGCGGCCGGTTCCACGATGGCGTCGGTGGCGGCCCGTGCGGGGTCGGTGAGGGCGGCCCAGGCGGGGACCCGGACGGGGTCGGCGTCGGCCGGGGTGTCGGTCGGGGCCGCGGGGGTGTCGGACGGGGTCGCAGCCGCGTCGGATGGGGTGTCGGTCGAGGTCGCGGGGGCGTCGGTCGGGGTCGCAGCCGCGTCGGCCGGGGTCGCAGCCGCGTCGGCCGGGGTGTCGGTCGGGGCCGCGGTCGCGTCGCCGGTCGAGCGGACCGCGTGCGCCACAGCGTCCGGTGCGGCGCCGCCACCCGTCGGACCCGCCACCTCGACACGTGCGGGGAGCCATCGACGGAGCGCACCGGCGAGGTCGGCATCCTCCGGTGTGAGGTGGCTCGCGCCCTCGACGCGGTGGACGTCCGCCTGGGGCACCCGCGCCTCGAGGTCGTGCAGGTAGCGGTCGGAGAACACCGGGTCCTCCGGGCCCCACAGCAGCAGGGTCGGCACGTCGCGCAGGTCGTCGAGGCCCGCGGCGACCGCGTCCAGGGTCGGGGCGCTCTCGTGCGTGTCGTCGAGAGGGATGTCGCGCACGAACCCGCCGATCGCCCGACGGCGCTCCGGTGTGCCGTAGGGCGCGGCGTAGGCGGCCCGCACGGGCGGCTCCAGTGCCGGGCGGGACAGCCCCGTGGCGCCGCGGACGAAGGTCGGTGTCCGCACCGTGACGTTCTCGAGCACCCCGGGCAGCCGCGCGGCGCGGATCAACCTCGGCGCGGTGCTGTCCGAGGGCTGGTGGACGGCGGTGTTGGTCAGCACCAGCCCGCTCACCCCGTCGCGGTGCGCCAGTGCCCAGCCGAGCGCGATGGGGCCGCCCCAGTCGTGGGCCAGCAGCACCACCGGGCCGTCGTCGAGGCCGAGCGCCGCCGTCAACCGACCGAGGTCGTCGATGCGTCGGGCGAGGGGACGGTGGGTGCCGGTGCGCTGCGAGTAGCCCATGTCGAGGTGGTCGGGCGCCACCACGCGCCAGCCGGGAGGCGGGTCAGCCAGCACGGCGCGGAAGGCGTAGGACCAGGTGGGGTTGCCGTGCACGCAGAGGATCGTGCCGGTGACCCCGGCCCCGCCGGCCGGATCCCCGGCGTCGCCGTCCGCGGCGTGGGTGTCGAGGACGTGCCAGGTGCGCTCCCCACCCTCGGCGTCGATCGCCCGGACCAGACGGGACCAGGCCGGGTCCAGCCCGCCGAGGCCCGGCGGTGGGTGCTGCGCCTGCAGGCCGGGTGGTTCGGGCGCTGCCTCAGGGGCGGTCGCTGCGTGCGCCGACATCGGGCCTCCTCGCTCGCCGGGTCGTGCCGTGGTGCCGGTCGGCCGCTCGCCGGGTCGTGCCGTGGTGCCGGTCGGCCGCTCGCCGGGTCGTACCCGGCTGCGCGCCGCTCGCCGGGTCGTGCCGTGGTGGGGCCCGGGCGGCTGCCGTCAGCGAGCCGCGACCCTACTCACCACAGGATCTCGCTCGCGAGGGTGTTGATGCCGGAGCCGATGCCGCCGATCACCACGGTGTCACCGGGCTGGATGTGCTCCTGGTGCAGGGCCAGGGTCGTCGGGATCGAGGCGGGCCCGATGTTGCCCCGGTGCGGGAAGGTCATCGGTACCCGTTCCGGGTCCAGCCCGATCTGCTTGCACATCAGCTGGGTGTGCACCGAGGAGATCTGGTGCAGGATGTAGTGCTCAGCGGCACCCCAGTCCCACCCGTTGTCCCGCGCGGTGATCCAGGTCGCGTCGGCCACCTGGAGGCCGGCCTCGAGCAGCGCCTTGGTGTCGGTCCGCATGTGATCGATGGAACCGACGCACAGGTCGTTGTGCTCGGTGCCGGCGCGGGACTCGCCGCCGATCAGCCGGTGGCCCTCGGGGTGGGCGTCGGAGGGGCCGAGCACCATCGCCGCGCCTCCCGAGCCCAGCGTCAGCGAGGCGAACTCCGCGAACACATCCGCGGTGGTCGTCTCCTCACGCGCCAGCCGCTCCAGGGTGGTCTCCTGCAGCAGGCGGCTGCCCTCGCCGTCGACGATCAGCGCGTAGCGGATCTGCCCGGCGTCGATCATCGTCGCCGCGATGTGCATCGCGTTGACGAACCCCAGGCAGGCGTTGGCCAGGTCGAAGTTCAGACAGGAGGTGGGCAGGGAGAGCTGGCGGTGGACGTCCACCGCCGCCGAGGGCTCGAGGTGGGCACGGCACACCGAGGTGTCGACCAGCAGCCCGATCTGCGCGCGGTCGATGCCCGCGGCCTGGATGGCCTGCTCACCGGCACGGGCCGCTGCATCGGCGTAGCTGACGTCCTCGGGCCACCACCGCCGCTCCACGATGCCGGCCACCTCCTCCAGCAGCCCGGGACGCAGCCCGAGACGCTCGTAGGTGCCCGTGAGCGCGGCGTCGAAGTCGGTCGAGGGCACGACGATGGGTGCGTCGGCGGCCTCGACGGACAGGATGCTGGTCCCGTGGTGGCGGAAGCTGGTGTTGCCGGACATCTCGACCTCGAGAGGGTGGGGGCGTGGAACCGCTCAGCGGTGGTGCGTTGGTGTCACGGTGCGGTGGCGAGGTGGGGTGGTGGAGCGGTGCTGGGGGTGGGCGCCGGGCGGGGGAGCGGGGTCGGGTGGGCGTCGGGCGGGGGAGCGGGGTCGGGTGGGCGTCGGGCGGGGGAGCGGGGTCG
>PXDB01000064.1 GCA_003565155.1 Nitriliruptoraceae bacterium
CCCGACCACGAACCTGCAGCGACCCCGGAGACAGCGGCGGCCCCCGCACCCGAACCCGACCACGAACCCGCAACGACCCCGGAGCCCGATCAGGCGTCCTCGGAGACCGCTGCGCTGGACGACGCACCCTCCCCGGTGCCGAACGAGACGATCCGGGAGCCCGAGGAGCACTGGCAGCAGCCCTGGTCCGCGCCGGCCGGCGCTGCTGCCGTGGCGGACGGTCCTCCGGACGGGGACGCTGCACCCGAGGTGGCCGATGATCGGCCACACTGGCAGCAACCCTGGACCGACGAGGACCGCTGAGCATGAGCGCAACGCCACCGCCGCCGGGCGGGTCCGGACCGGGCAGCCCGCCGCCGGGTGGCTTCCCACCCGCCGGACCACCTCCTGGCGGACAACCCCCCAGCGCACCACCACCGGGCGGACCACCGCCGGGAGGACCCCCACCGGGCAGCCCACCGCCGCCCGGCTCCGGCGATGGCGGACCACCCCGTTGGGATGTTCCCGAGCCGAACACCTCCGACGGCCACCCCAACGGCATCGCCCTCGGCGCCCTGCTGACGGGGATCGGCGCGCTGGTCTTCAGCGTGGTGGGCATCCTCGTGATCCCGCTGTTGATCGCGATACCCGGCGGCCTGGTGGCCATCGGCCTCGGCATCGCCGGTCGGCGCCGCGCCAACCGCGGTGCCGACCGCGGCGGACAGGCCATCGGAGGGGTCGTCACCGGCGTCCTCGCCCTGCTCATCTCCGGCCTGTGGCTCGCTGGGATCTTCGTGTTCGGCGGCCAGTTCCTCGACGTCTTCGGCGACGACATCCAGGAGTTCGAGCGGTGTGTCGAGGAGACGGGTGACGAGGAGGAGTGCCAGCGGCGCTTCGAGGACCAGGTCGAGCGTCAACTCGAGGACCTGTTCGGCAGCGGCCCGCAGGACGGCTGAACCCCGTGGCCGGCGAACAGCCTGCGCCCGCGCAGCGGCACCGCTGCGAGGCCTGTCACCGACCCGGTCCCCTACGGCTCGGTGCGGGCACCGAGGTGGAGGTCGGCACGGTCGCAGCGGCCCTTGAACGTCGGCCGCTGGTGGCCTGCCCGGCCGGACACGACCGCTCCCCCGGCGCCGCACTGTCGGCCGGGGCTGCGGCGGCAGCGCTCCAGCTGCCGCTCGCGCGACGCCGGTGGCGTCGTGGCGATCGGTGCGCGAACTGCGGCGAGGCGCTCCTGCTGCCGGTGCGCCGGACACGCCGCACCGTCACCGTGACCGGGGAGGCGCTCCCCGTCCACACCCTCCACCTCGACGTCCCCATGACCCGGTGCGCCGACTGCGGCTGGGACCAGATCCCGGTCCGGTCCCACGACGATCTGGAGCGCGCCGTGCGTGCCGTCTACCTGCCGGCCTGACCACCCTCCGCGCTCACTGACCGGCGGGTACGCGGCGCACCGGGACCCCGCGCGCGGCCATCGCGTCCTTGACCTCGGCGACCGTGACCTCGCCGAAGTGCAGGATGGAGGCGGCGAGCACCGCGGAGGCGTTGCCCTCCTGGGCGGCCTCGGCGAGGTGCTCCGCAGAGCCCGCCCCACCGGAGGCGATCACCGGCACCGACACCGCCGCCGTGACCTCACGCAGCAGTTCGAGGTCGAAGCCGCTCTTGGTCCCATCCCGGTCCATGGAGGTGAGCAGGATCTCCCCGGCCCCGAGCTCGACGGCACGCACGCACCACGCGATCGCGTCGAGGTCGGTGGGTGTCCGACCGCCGTGGATCACCACCTCGAACCCCGCGGCCGCGTCATCGGGATCGCGGCGCCGGGCGTCCACGGCGACCACCACCGACTGGCCCCCCACGGCGTCGGCGGCCGCGGCCAACAGCTCCGGATGCTGGACGGCCGCGGTGTTGAAGGCGATCTTGTCCGCGCCTGCGTGGAGCATGCGCCGGGCGTCCTCCACGCTCCGCATCCCACCGCCGACGGCGAAGGGGATGGACACCTCCTCGGCGGTGCGGGCGACCACGTCCAGCATGATGTCCCGGGCGTCGCTGGAGGCGGTGATGTCGAGGAAGACCAGCTCGTCGGCGCCCGCGCGGTCGTAGGCACGGGCGAGCTCCACGGGATCGCCGGCGTCGCGGAGCTCCACGAAGCGCACGCCCTTGACCACGCGTCCCTCGGTGACGTCCAGACAGGGGATGACGCGGACCGCCAGCCCCTCGTCCTCCGGTGGCAGCCGCCACGTGACCGGTCGCACGCTCATGCATCACCCGCCGTTGCGGCCGCCAGGGCTGCAGCCAGCGTGAACCGGTCGCTGTACAGCGCCTTGCCGACGATGGCGGCGTCGACCCGTTCGTGGCAGGAGGCCAGGGCGTGGAGGTCGTCGAGCGAGCTCACCCCGCCGCTGGCGGTCACCTGGGCAGAGGTCGCGTCCGCGACGCGCTGCAGCATCTCGAGGTTGGGGCCGGCGAGCATGCCGTCCCGTGCGACGTCGGTGTAGACGAAGCGCGGCACGCCCATGGCGGTGAAGGCGTCGAGGGCAGCGAACAGGTCACCGGCTTCCTCGGTCCACCCCCTGGCCTGCAGGGTCGTGCCCCGCGCATCCAGCCCCACGGCGATCCGCGGACCCACCGCGTCGAGCACCTCCTGCACGAAGCTCGGCTCCTTGAGCGCCATCGTCCCGAGCACGACCCGCTCGGCGCCGTACCCCAGTGACGCCTCCACGTCGGCGAGGGTGCGCACACCCCCCGAGGCCTGGACCCTGCAGCCCGTCTCAGCGACGATGGCCTCGATCAGATGCCGGTTACGTGGCTCGCCGGTGAACGCCGCATCGAGGTCGACGACGTGCAACCAGGAGGTGCCGGTGGCGGCGAAGCCTCGGGCGACCTCGACCGGGTCCTCCCCGTAGACGGTCTCCTCGTGCGAGCGACCCTGGGTCAACCGGACGGCACGACCGTCACGTATGTCGATGGCGGGGTACAGGGTGAACACGGCGCTCCTCGGACCACGGGACCGTGCGCAGCGTACGCCGCCGAGGCACGCTGCCGGAACGCCGTCCCCGGCGTGCCGGCGTTCCCAGCCGCACGACCACAGCGACGAACCCCGGAGCGACGATGTCCACCGTCCACCTCGAGGATGTGCGCGTCACCAAGGACGGGTCGGAACTGCTCCACGGCATCGACCTGCACGTGCGCGACCGGGAACGGGTCGCGATCCTCGGTCCCTCGGGATCCGGCAAGTCGACGCTCCTGCGCGCGGTGGCGGGCCTGGAGGAGGTCAGCGCCGGCCAGGTGCTCCTCGGCGACCGTGATGTCACCCGGCTACCCACCCGCGATCGCGAGGTGTCCATGGTCAGCCAGTCGGGGTCGCTCATGCGCCACCTCGACGTCGAGGGCAACGTGGCCTTCCCCCTGACCGTCCGCAAGGTCGAGCAGGAGGAACGGCGCCGGCGGGTGGATGCGGAAGCGCGCGCCTTCTCCCTCTCGGGGCTGCTGCGCCGCAAGCCGCGAACGCTGTCCGCCGGCGAGCAGCAGGAGGTCGCCCTGGCGCGCTCGCTGGTGCGCCGCGGCGGCGTCCTGCTCCTCGACGAGCCCTTCTCCAAGGCCGACGCGCCCCG
Source organism: Nitriliruptoraceae bacterium (assembly GCA_003565155.1). GTDB lineage: Bacteria > Actinomycetota > Nitriliruptoria > Nitriliruptorales > Nitriliruptoraceae > T1Sed10-7. The sequence continues at coordinate 3,591 of PXDB01000064.1, forward strand.
ACGCGCCGACCTCGTCCGCGAGCTGATCCGCATCCAGGAGGGCTACGGCGTCACCCTGCTGATCGCCACCAACGACCAACGGGTGGCCATGAGCGTCGCCGAGCGGTGCGCGGTGCTGCACCGGGGCCGGATCGCCCAGCTCGGCCCGCCGACGGCGCTGTTCGCCACGCCCGAGACCACCTTCGTGGCCACCTTCCTCGGTTCACCGCCCATGAACCTGGTCCCCGGCCGCATCGAGCGTATCGCCGGGCGTGCCCGGTTGCGGGCTGGCCCGATCACGGTGCCGGCCCTCGGGCCGAGGTTGAGCCGGCTGGTCGACAGCGCGTGCACCGTGGGCATCCGGCCGGGCGATCTGGAACGCGCCTCGGGGCAGCAGCTGGTGACCGTCGAGGAGGTGGTGACCCGCACCGCCTTCCTGGGCTCGGAGGTGGAGGTCGCCCTGTCGGTGGACGAGGACACGGAACTGGTCGCCGTGATCGACCGACCGGCGCCGCAGGTGGGGGAGCTGCTCCGGCTGACGGTGGCACCGGAACGCATCCACGTGTTCGCACCCGACGGACAGGCGCTCAGCCACGGTGTCTGAGCGGCCGTGTCAGCCGAGGCTCTCCAGCCAGTTGCGCAGCAGCCGCGCGCCGACCGGGCCCGACTTCTCCGGGTGGAACTGGGTGCCGACCACGCTGCCCTCGCGGACCAGGCACGGGAACGCCACGCCGCCGTAGGTGGTGCGCGCCACGACGTGCTGACGGTCGGTGGGGACCGCGTAGTAGGAGTGCACGAAGTAGAGCCGTTCGCCGGCGACACCCGTGAGCAGCGGGTCCTGCGTGGCGCCTGCATCGGCACGTACCACGTCCCACCCGATGTGGGGCACCACGGCGGTCGCCGGGAACCGCTCCACGTGGCCGGGCAGCAGCCCGAGGCCCGGTTCCTCCCCCTCATCGGAGCGGGCGTACAACAGCTGCATCCCGACACAGATGCCGAACACCGGCCGCTGCGCGGCGATGGCCTCACGGATGAGGTCCTCCAGCCCGCTGCGGCGCAGCTGCGCCATGCAGCTGTCAAAGTTGCCGACCCCGGGGATCACGAGCACGTCTGCGGCCCGGGCGGCGGCGGCGTCGCTGACCACCTCGGCGTCGGCTCCGGCGGCGTCGAAGCCGCGCTTGGCGGAGCGGACGTTGCCGGCGTCGTAGTCGAGGACCGCGGCCCGCAGCCGGCTGGTCACTGGAGGACACCCTTGGTGGACGGCGTGCCGGAACCGGTGACCGCCACGGCGCGCCGCAGCGCGACCGCCACGGCCTTGAACACCGACTCGAAGGTGTGGTGGGTGTTGTCGCCGGAGAGGTTGTGCACGTGCAGGGTGATCCGGCTGTTGGCCACCACCGCCTCGAAGAAGTGCTTGACCAGGCTGGTCTCGAAGTTGGTGCCGATCACCTGGATGGGGACCTCGCACTCCCAGATCAGGTAGGGCCGCCCGGACAGGTCGATCGCCACGCGGGTCAGCGCCTCGTCGATCGGCACCGTCGCGTCGCCGAAGCGTTCCACCCCGGTGCGGTCCCCCCACGCCTCGGCGAGCGCCTGCCCGAGCGCGATGCCGACGTCCTCCACGGTGTGGTGCGCGTCGATCTCCAGGTCGCCGTCGGCCTGCACGGTGAGGTCGAGGCGCCCGTGACGGCCGAGCTGGTCCAGCATGTGGTCGAAGAAGGGCACCCCGGTGTGGACGTCGCTGGTGCCGGCACCGTCGAGATCGACCGCCACCTCGATGGTGGTCTCACGGGTGGTGCGGCTGACGCTGCCCGTCCGAGTGCTCACGCTGGTTCCTGTTCTGCGGTGGGAAGCCGGGGCCGAAGGAGGGTCGGTGCGGCGGCTGGCGGCGAAGGTGGCACGTCGCAGGTCGCACGCGCCGGTACGCCCGGCAGGCTACTGCTCCGCCGCGAGCACGCGTTCCAGGGCGGCGAGGAAGGCGTCGTTCTCCTCTGCCGTGCCGATGGTGACCCGCACGCACCCCTCCAGCCCCGGCTTGGTGGAGAAGTCGCGGACCAGCACGCCGTGCTCCAGGAGGCGACCGAAGAGGTCGGGGACCGACGAGCGCACCAGCAGGAAGTTCGCCACCGAGGGGTACACCTCGAGGTCGCCGTCAGCGCCGCCGACCGGGCCCGCCCCCCCGTCGCCCTCCCGCAGGGCCCGGAGCGCCGTCGCGACCCGGTCACGCTCCTCGGCGATGCGGCGACGGTGCTCCAGGAACGCCTCCTCCTGCTCGACCGCCACGACGCCCGCGACCTGCTTCATGGCATCGAGGTGGTAGGGCAGGCGCACCTTCTGGAGGTCGTCCACCACCCACGTCGGACCGACCAGGTAGCCGAGCCGGAGCCCCGCCAGCCGGAAGGCCTTCGACAGGGTGCGCACCAGCACCAGCCGCGGCAGCTCCTCCAGCAGGCCGACGGCGCTGTGGTGGGGTCCGGCGAACTCGATGTAGGCCTCGTCGACCACCAGCAGGGCCCGCGAGCTGTCGTGCAGCACCCGCAGGGCATCGTGGCCGACCGGGGTCCCGGCGGGGTTGTTCGGTGAGGGCACGAGGATGACGTCGGGATCGTGCTCGGCGACCGCCTCGGCAGCGCGCTCCGGGGTGAGCAGGAAGCCCGCGTCGAGGTCCACCTCGGCGATCGGGGTCAGCGAGGTGCGGCACAGCTCCGGGTACATCGAGTACCCGGGGCGCACCGTCAGCGCCCGGCGGCCCGGGCCGCCGTAGGCCTGGAGCAGCTGCTGGAGGATCTCGTTGGAGCCGTTGGCGGCCCACATGCGGTCGACGGTGGTCCCGAGCCGGCCCGCCAGCGCCTCGCGGAGCGCGGTCGCCGGTCGGTCCGGGTACCGGTTGAGCTCGAGGCCCTGGATGCGCCGACCGACCTCCGCCAGGTAGCCCAGCGGCGGCGGCTCCGGGGTCTCGTTGGTGTTCAGCCGTACGGCGACGTCGAGCTGCGGGGCGCCGTAGGGCGCCACGTCGGCGAGGTCATCGCGGACCGGGACGCGGTCAGCGGTCACCGGCCACCGTCCCGGCGGACCTCGACCGCCGCCCGGTGGGCCGGGAGATCCTCCGCGTCGGCGAAACGGCACACGTCGTCCGCGAGGTGGGCGAGCCCGCCCTCGTCCACCTCGAGGTAGTTGACCGCCACCAGGAACGAGGAGGTCGTCAGCCCGCCGTTGAAACGGGCGGTACCGGAGGTCGGCAGGGTGTGGTTCGGGCCGGCGGCGTAGTCGCCGAGGCTGACCGGGGTCAGCGCGCCGATGAAGGTCGTGCCGGCGTAGCGGATGCGCTCGGCCACCTTGCCGGCGTCGGCGGTGTGGACCTCGAGGTGCTCCGCGGCGAAGGCTTCCGCCACCTCGATGGCATGGTCGATGTCGTCGACCAGCGCGACGGTGCCCTGCTGGGCGAGCGCGGTGGTGATCCGCTCGACGTGCCTGGTCGCCGCGATCTGGGTATCCAGCTCGGCTTCGACCGGCGCGATCAGCTCCTCGTTCGGGGTGATCAGCAGGGCGGTCACGAGCTCATCGTGCTCGGCCTGCCCGATCAGGTCGGCAGCGAGGTAGCGGGGATCGGCGGTGTCGTCAGCGACGATCGCGACCTCCGTAGGGCCGGCGTAGCCCTCCGTGCCGATCCGGCCCTCGGCGACCAGTTGCTGCTTGGCGAGGGCGACGTAGAGGTTGCCGGGGCCCACGACCTTGTCGCAGATCGGCACGCTCTCGGTGCCGTAGGCCACGGCGGCGACGGCCTGTGCGCCGCCGACGGCCACGACCCGGTCGACACCGAGCAGGCGGGCGGTCGCCAGGATCGTGGCGTTCGGCCACCCCGTGGGCGTGCCGTCGGCGTCACGGCCGGTCGGTGGGGTGCACAGCACCACCTCCTCGACGCCGGCGACCTGGGCCGGCACCGTGGTCATGACGGCGCTCGAGGGCAGGGGTGACAGCCCGCCGGGGACGTACACCGCGACCCGCTGGACCGGGTTGAACCACACCCCCATGCGCATCCCGTCGCGGGTGTCCTCCCAGGGTTCGGGCTTGGCGCGCTCGTGGAACCAGCGGACCCGCTCGATGCTGCGCTCGAGGGTGGCGCGCAGCTGCGGGTCGAGCCCGGCCACCGCGGCGTCGAGCACCGCGTCGGGCACGACGACCTCGTCGAGGTCGACGCGATCGAACCGGGCGGTCAGCTCCTTGAGCGCCGCGTCGCCACGCGCGCGCACGGCCGCGAGGCTCGCGTCCACGCCCTCACGGGCGACGGCGAGGTCGACCCGCGGGCGCGGCAGCCGCTCGCGCACGTCCGAGCGGTCGCCTCGCAGGTCCAGGACGCTGAGTCGGCTCACGGTACTGCTCCACGGTGGTGGTCGGTGAGCGTACCGCCGGGCGCCTCTGGCCTACCGCGGGGACCCGCGACCTGATGGGGAGGCAGCGCGGTCACCGGCGAGGAAGCGGTCGCCCGTGCCGCCACCGATCACCCCAGCGAAGACGCGATGGCCTCGGCAGCGGCCCGCGGATCGTCGGCCCGGGTGATCGGGCGGCCCACCACCAGCAGGTCGGCCCCGTCAGCCACCGCCTGGCCGGGGGTGGCCGCGCGGGCGTGGTCGTCGGTCCCCGCACCGGCGGGACGGACCCCCGGGGTCACGAGCCGTACCCCTGGGCCCACCGCCTGCCGGACAGCGGCCAGATCACGCGGGGCGCACACGAGCCCGGGCGCCCCGGCCCGGGTCGCCAACCGGGCCAGCTGCGGTACCTGCACGGCCGCGGGGCCCAGACCGATCGCCGCCAGCTCCTCGTCCGAGGTGGAGGTCAGCACCGTGACCGCGAGCACCTCACCGCCCTGCCCGAGGCCACGGACCGCCGCCTCGACCATCGGTCCACCACCGCCGGCGTGCACGGTGACGAGGCCGACGCCGAGGTCCGCGATGCGGGCGGCGGCGCGCTCCACGGTGGTGGGGATGTCGTGCAGCTTCACATCGAGGAACACCGGGCCGTGGGCACGGATCGCGGTCACCGCGGCCGGGCCGTGGGCAGCGAACACCTCCAGCCCGATCTTGTACCACCCCACGGCTCCCCTCAGCTGCGCAGCGAGCCGCTCAGCCTCGCCGAGGGTCGGGACGTCCAGCGCGACGACGATGCGCTCGTGGGGCGGCACGGTGGGCGTTGCGGAGCGCATCTGGACTCCCGGATCGACGGTGTGGGGTGGTGGCGTTGCGGTCCACGACGCGGTGATAGCCGGCCGGGAAGGACCGGGCAAGCCGGCCATGCCCGCGGAGACGGTGGCACGACACCGCCGCACCGGCCCGACACCGCCACGCCGGCACGACAGCGACACGGCGGCGTGACACCGTCACGGCGGCACGGCACCGCCACGCCGGCACGGCAGCGACACGGCGGCGTGACACCGTCACGGCGGCAGGACACCGCGACCCGGGCGCAACACCAGCTCCCGCGCGGCCAGGACCGCCACGAAGCCCCCGCACGGACGTCGCGCTCAGCGCGGGTAGGTCGCGCCGATGAGCTCGGTCACGTCCGCGATGCCGCGTGCGGCGCACCAGGCGCGCAGGTCGGCGACCAGCCGGGCGGTGACGAAGGGGTCGACGAAGGTCGCGGTGCCAACCGCGACGGCACGGGCACCCGCGCGCAGGAACTGCACCACGTCGGTGACGGTGCGCACCCCGCCGCACCCGAGGATGGGGACCTCCGGGAGGTGGGTGTGCACCTGGTGGACGTTGCGGATCGCCACGGGCCGGATCGCCGGGCCGGACAGGCCACCGTAGGTGTTGGCCAGCTCCGGTCGGCCGGTGTCGGGATCGATCGCCATGCCGAGCAGGGTGTTGATCAACGTGAGCCCGTCGGCGCCGGCCTCCGTGACGGCCCGCGCGATCGCCACGATGTCGGTGACATCGGAGGTCAGCTTCGCCAGCACCGGCATCGGGCTCTCACGCCGCACGGCACGGATCACCTCGGCGCTGTCGGACGCGGAGCACGCGAAGACCAGGCCGCGGTCCTCGACGTTGGGGCAGGACAGGTTGACCTCCAACGCCGCGATCGTGTCCCCGCCGGCCGCACCGAGCGCGCGTGCGACCTGCTGGAAGTCATCGACGCTCTTGCCCGCGATGGAGGCGATCACCCGCGCTCCACGGTCGCGCAACCACGGCAGGTCGTTGGCCAGCCACGACTCCACACCGGGGTTCTGCAGCCCGATGGCGTTCAGCATCCCGCTGGGGGTCTCCGCCATCCGTGGGGTGGGTAGGCCGTCACGGGGTTCGAGGGTGATGGACTTCACCACCACGGCACCCAGCTCGCCCACGTCGTGGAACCGGTCGATCTCCACACCCGAGGCGAAGCAGCCTGAGGCCGAGGTGATCGGGTTGGGCAGGGCGATGCCGGCCAGCTCCGTCGCCACCTGCACCTGCGCCGGATCGAGCGGCGCGACGTGTCTGTCAGGCGCGTGCGCCGAGGTGGAGGGCCCCTCACCTGCGGCGGCTGCGGCTGCGTCGGTGTCGGCCGGGCGCCCGCCCGCCCGCCCCCGGTCCCGCAGCTCGTCGGCGGGGATCATGCGGACCTTGTCGCTCATGACCGCCCCCACAGCTCATCACGCGGGTGCGGATCGCGCCCGCCTGTCTCCGGTTCGCGGCCCGTCGTGGCGTCCTCACCGCCGTCCTCGCCGCCGTGCCCGCCGCCGTGCCCGCCACCGTCCCCGCCGCCGTGCCCGCCACCGTCCCCGCCACCCGCGACGTCCGGATCGATGCCCGGGACGGTCGCCGGCGCCGTCGCCGGCAGGGCCGTCGTCGCGGGCGCAGCACCCCCGGGAACCCCCCAGCGGTCCCAGTCGATCCTGGCGCCGTTGAAGACGGGACCGTCGATGCAGGAGCGCTTGTTGCGGACCTGGCCGTCACGTCCGGCGACCGGCACCACGCAGGTGAAGCACACGCCGATGCCGCAGCCCATCCGCTCCTCGAGGGCGACCTGCACGGGCACCCGGCGTGCGGCGCACCGTTCCGACACCGCCCGCAGCATCGGGTTGGGCCCACAGGCGTACACCACCCCGGCACCGCTGCGGTCGAGTACCTCGTCGAGCACGTCGGTGACCCGGCCCTGCCGGCCGAGGCTGCCGTCCTCGGTGGTGAAGGTCACGCTTGCGGACAGTCGCTTCGCCTCGATCGCGCCCATGATGTGCTCCGCGGTCGCGGCGCCGTTGATCATGTCCACCCGGAGCCCTTGGCGGCGCAGGGCCTCAGCGAGGTAGAACAGCGGCGCGGCCCCGTACCCGCCACCGACCAGCAGGCAGTTGACCGTGCGCTGCGGCAGCGGGAAGGGGGTGCCCAGTGGACCGATCACGTCGATGACGTCGTGGGTGCCGATGCCGGTCAACCACTCGGTGCCGGGACCGTGCGCGTCGAAGACCACGTCGACGGTGCCGGCTGAGGCCCCGGTCCGGGTGACCCGCGCGATCGAGAAGGGGCGTCGCAGCAGGGTGTGCTGCGCCTCCACGGCGATCTGGACGAACTGACCGGGCTGCGCGCGCTCTGCGATCTCCTTGGCGGCGAAGGAGGCGAGCCAGTACGCGCCCTCACGCCGCCGGGCGATCACCTCGCAGGTCGCGTGGACGGGGCCTTCGGCGCGCCCCTCCACCGTGCCACCCCGTAGCTTGCCCATGGTCACACTCCTCCTGGGTGGGACCCGCAGCGCGGTGGCTGGCTCACGCGGCACCACCGGCGGCGTCGATCGCCACGCGGTCGAGCAGCTCCTGTTGGTACTCCTGGATGCTGTGCACCTCCAAGGGCCCGCGCCGCAGGGCCTGGATGCCGTGGACCGCCGCCAGGATGCCAGCGAGCGTGGTGATCACCGGCACCCCGTTGGTCACCGCCGCCTGGCGGATCTCGTAGCCGTCGCCGCGGGTCCCGGAGCCGAAGGGGGTGTTGAGCACCAGACCGACCTCCCCGGACTCGACCATCCGCAGGATCTGCGGTGCCCCCTCGGAGACCTTGCCCACCACCTCGACCTCGAGCCCGGTGCGGCCGAGCACATCGGCGGTCCCGGCGGTCGCCACGATCTCGAAACCGAGGTCGACCAGGCGCATCACCGGGAACACGACGGCGCGCTTGTCGCGGTTGGACACCGACACGAACACCTTGCCCGAGGTGGGCAGCACCATGGAGCCGGTCCCGGCTTGCGACTTGGCGAACGCGGCGCCGAAATCCCGGTCGATGCCCATCACCTCACCGGTGGAGCGCATCTCCGGCCCCAGCACCGCATCGACCCCGGGGAACCTGTCGAAGGGCAGCACGGCCTCCTTGACCGCGACGTGCCGTGGCCGCGGACCCTGGACGGCGTCCTCTCTGGGCAGCCAACCTTCACCGCGCAGCTCCGACAGGGTCCGGCCTGCCATCACCAGCGCGGCCACCTTCGCGAGCGGCACCCCGGTGGCCTTCGAGGTGAAGGGCACCGTGCGGGAGGCCCGCGGGTTGGCCTCGATGCAGTACAGGACGTCGTCCTTGAGGGCGAACTGCACGTTGAGCAGCCCCCGCACCTGAAGGCCCTGCGCGATGCCGAGGGTGACCCGCCGGATCTGCTCCTCCTGGGCGGGCCCGAGCGTGAGCGGTGGCAGGGTGCAGGCGGAGTCACCGGAGTGGACCCCGGCCTCCTCGATGTGCTCGAGGACCCCGCCGACGAACAGCTCCTCGCCGTCGTACACCGCGTCGACGTCCACCTCGATGGCGCTCTCGAGGAAGCGGTCCACCAGGATGGGCTGATCCGGTGCCGCCGCCACCGCATCGGTGAGGTAGCGCTGGAGGGCCACGTCATCATCGACGATCTGCATCGCTCGGCCACCGAGCACGTAGGAGGGGCGGACCAGGACCGGGTAGCCGATCCGCTCCGCAACCTCCCGGGCTTCCTCGAAGCTGCGGGCGATGCCCCCGGGCGGCATCGGGACGCCGAGCTCCTCCATCAGGGCCCCGAACCGACCGCGGTCCTCGGCGGCATCGATCGCGTCGGGTGAGGTACCCCAGATCGGGACCCCGTTCGCCTCCAGTTCACGTGCCAGTTTCAGCGGGGTCTGGCCGCCGAGCTGCACCAGCACCCCGGCTGGCCGTTCCCGTTCGCACACCTCGAGGACGTCCTCGACGGTCAGCGGCTCGAAGTAGAGGCGGTCGGCGGTGTCGTAGTCGGTGGAGACGGTCTCCGGGTTGCAGTTGACCATGACGGTCTCGTAGCCGGCGTCCTTGAGCGCGAGCACGGCGTGGACGCAGCAGTAGTCGAACTCGACGCCCTGCCCGATGCGGTTCGGCCCGGAGCCGAGCACGATGACCCGATCGCGGGTGGCGTCGGTGACCTCGTCCTCGTCCTCGTAGGTGGAGTAGTGGTACGGGGTGTAGGCCCGGAACTCCGCGGCGCAGGTGTCCACGGTCTTGAACACCGGCGCGATGCCGGCTGCCCGCCGGCGGTCGCGGACCGCCTGCTCCGAGGTCTGCACCAGGGCGGCGATGTGGGCGTCGGAGAAGCCCTCCCGCTTGGCATCGTGCAGGACGTGGTCGGGCAGGGCGGCGAGGTGCTCGTAGCTGCGCAGCGTGCGTCGGCGCTCCACGATCTGGACCAGTTGGTCCACGAACCACGGGTCGATGCCCGACAGCGCGCTGATGCGCTCCACGGACCACCCGCGGGTCATGGCCTCGTCGAGGGCCTCGAGGCGCTGGGCCGTCGGGCGGACCAGGAGGCCTTCGAGGGTGTCGTCGTCCACCTCGACGGGGGCTGCGGACCCGAACCCGATGCGGCCGTCTTCGAGGCTGCGCAGGGCCTTGTTGACCGCCTCCTTGAAGGTACGGCCCATCGCCATCACCTCACCGACCGACTTCATCCGCGTGGTGAGGGTGTCGTCGGTTCCGGCGAACTTCTCGAAGGTGAACCGCGGGACCTTCACGACCACGTAGTCGATGGTGGGTTCGAAGGCGGCCTTGGTCTCCCGGGTGATGTCGTTGGCGATCTCGTCGAGGGTGTAGCCGATCGCCAGCCGCGCGGCGATCTTGGCGATGGGGAATCCGGTGGCCTTGGAGGCCAGCGCGCTGGAGCGCGACACCCGCGGGTTCATCTCGATGACGACCATGCGCCCGGTGTCGGGCTCCACGGCGAACTGCACGTTGGAGCCGCCGGTCTCCACCCCGATGCGGCGCAGCACCTTGAACGCCGCGTCGCGCATCCGCTGGTACTCCGGGTCGGACAGGGTCATGATCGGCGCGACGGTCATCGAGTCGCCGGTGTGCACGCCCATGGCGTCGACGTTCTCGATCGAGCAGATGATCACGCAGTTGTCGTGGGCGTCGCGCATCACCTCGAGCTCGAACTCCTTCCAGCCGAGCACCGACTCCTCCACGAGCACCTCGTGCACCGGCGAGTCGTACAGCCCCTGTCGGATCATCACCTCGAGCTGCTCGCGGTCGTAGGCGATGCCGCCGCCCTTGCCGCCGAGGGTGTAGCTCGGCCGCAGGACCACCGGGTAGCCGTACTCCTGCGCGGCCTCGAGCGCCTGCTCCGGGGCGTTGACGTAGGTGGAGCGGGGTGACTCCAGCCCGATCTCGGTCATCGCGTCCTTGAAGCGCTGCCGGTCCTCCGCGGTCTGGATCGCCTCGAGGTCCGCGCCGAGCACCTCGACACCGAACGCTTCGAGCACACCCTCGCGCTGGAGGTCGACGGAGAGGTTCAGCGCGGTCTGGCCACCGAGGGTGGGCAGCAGGGCGTCAGGGCGCTCGCGCTCGATGACCGAGCGCACGGCCTCCACGGTCAGCGGCTCCACGTAGGTGGCGTCGGCGAAGTCGGGGTCGGTCATGATGGTGGCGGGGTTGGAGTTGACCAGGATGACCCTGAGGCCCTCCTCGCGCAGCACCTTGCACGCCTGGGTGCCGGAGTAGTCGAACTCGCAGGCCTGGCCGATCACGATCGGTCCGGACCCGAGGACGAGCACGCTGGTCAGATCGTCACGGCGGGGCATCAGACGGTGTCTCCCTGGGTGCGCTCGAGCAGCTCGACGAACCGCCCGAAGAGATACCTCGCGTCGGAGGGTCCGGGCGCGGACTCCGGGTGGTACTGCACGCTGAACGCCGGGATCTCCCGGGCGGTCAGCCCCTCCACCACGTCGTCGTTGAGGTTGACGTGGGACACCTCGACGTCCCCGTGGTCGGCGGTGGCGAAGACGTGCTCCTCCACCTGCTCCCCGAGCGAGCTGGCGCGCACGGCGAACCCGTGGTTGTGGCTGGTGATCTCCACCACCCCGTCCGCGCGGCGCAGCACCGGCTGGTTCACCCCGCGGTGGCCGAAGGTGAGCTTGTAGGTGTCGGCCCCGAGGGCGTGGCCGAGCAGCTGGGAACCGAGGCAGATCCCGAAGGTGGGGATCTCGCCGAGCAGCGCTGCGGTGGTGGTGATCCCGGCGGCGACGGTGGAGGGGTCACCGGGCCCGTTGGAGAGGAACAGCCCGTCGGGCTCCAGCGCCCGGACCTGCTCGGCGGTGGTCGTGGAGGGCAGCACGTGGACCTCGACACCCTGCGCCGCGAGGTAGCGGGCGATCGAGCGCTTCATCCCGAAATCGATGGCCGCCACCCGGAAACGTCGCTGTCCGACGGCCGGCACCACGTACGGCTGTGGGGTGGTGACCTCGCTGGCGAGCTCCAGGCCCGCCATGCCGGGAGCATCGAGGACCTCGGCCAGGAGGACGTCGACATCGAGGTGCTCCGTGGACAGCCCCGCGCGCATCGCGCCACGCTCCCGGAGGTGCCGGGTGAGACGGCGGGTGTCGATGCCCTCGATGCCGACCACCTCGGCGGCGGTCAGGGCGGTGCGCAGGTCCTGCTCGGCCCGCCAGGAGGACGGCCGGCGTGCCGCCTCCTTGACCACGTAGCCGGCGACCTGGATCCGGTCGGACTCCATGTCGTGGGCGTTGAGCCCGTAGTTGCCGACGTGCGGGGCGGTCATGGCCACGATCTGGCGGCGGTAGGAGGGATCGGTGAGCACCTCCTGGTAGCCGGCCATGCCGGTGTTGAACACCGCTTCGCCGGTGACGGTGCCCGCCGCGCCGATCGAGCGTCCGCGGAAGTGGGTGCCGTCCTCCAGCACCAGCAGCGCGGGACCGCTGTGCGGGTTGGGGGTGGCCTGGCCCTGCGCACCCGCAGGGGTCAGGTCGGGGGCGCTGGCAGCGGCTGGGCCATGCGGGCTGGCTGCGGCCCGTTCGTGCGGGCTGGCAGCGGCTGGGCCGTGCGGGCTGGCTGCGGCCCGTTCGTGCGGGCTGGCAGCAGCCCGTTCGTGCACGCTCACGCGGTTTCCCTTCGCTCGGTCGCGGCCACGACCGGCGCTGCCACCTCGCCGTCACGCAGGGTGAAGCGACCGCGGAGCAGCGTGTGCACCGGGCGGCCGATCAGCTCGCGTCCGTGGTAGGGGCTGTTGCGCGCCCGGCTGTGCAGCGCGGCGGCGTCGACGGTCCAGCGGGTTCGCGGGTCGAGAACGACCAGGTTGGCGTCCGCACCCTCGGCGATGGCACGGCCGTGGCCGCGCACGTCGCGCACCGCGGCCGGACCGGTGGTGAACCGGTCGATCGCGGTCAGCGGGTCGAGCTGGCCGGTGGCGATCATCGTGGTGTTGACCACGGCGAAAGCGGTCTCCAAACCCAGCATCCCGCAGGGGGCGTGCTCCCACTCCTGATCCTTGATCTCCGGCGCGTGGGGCGCGTGGTCGGTACCGACCACGTCCAGGGTGCCGTCGGCCAGACCGGCGCGGACCGCTTGGACGTCCGCGTCGGTGCGTACCGGGGGGTTCACCTTCATCACCGCGTCGTAGTCCGCGACCAGGTCGTCGGTGAGCAGCAGGTGGTGGGGGGTGGCCTCGGCGGTGACCCGGACACCCTCCTCCTTGGCGCGGCCGATCAGCGCGACGGCCCCCGCGGTGGTGACGTGGGGCACGTGGAGGCGTGCGCCGACCCCGCCAGCGAGGATCAGGTCGCGGGCGAGCATGATCTCCTCGGCCTCGTGTGGCCATCCGGCCAACCCGAGCACCGAGGACATCGCGCCCTCGTTCATCTGCGCGCCGGCGGTCAGGTCGGGATCCTCGGCGTGGTTGCAGATCACGACGTCGAAGGCGGTGGCGTACTGCAACGCCCGGCGCATCACCAGCGCGTCAGCCAGAGGGATGCCGTCGTCGGAGAAGAAGTCGACCTCGGCGGCGCACGCCCGCAGCGCACCGATCTCCGTGAGCTCCTTGCCCTCCAGCCCCCGCGTGATCGAGCCGACGGGGAACACGTCGACGAGCGCGACCTCCCGACCGCGCCGCCAGACCAGCTCCGCGATCGCCGCGGTGTCACACACCGGGTTGGTGTTGGCCATGGCACACAGCGCGGTGTAGCCCCCTGCCGCGCCGGCGGCGGAGCCGGTGGCGATGTCCTCGGCCGCCTCTCCCCCAGGTTCGCGCAGGTGGGTGTGCAGATCGACGAAGCCGGGCGCGATCCAGTGGCCCGTGCAGTCCACCACCTCGATGCCGCTGTCGGCGGGGTCGCGTACCGGGGTGGCCTCAGGTCCCCCGGCACCCTCACGCGGCCCGGCTCCATCGGCACCGTGGAGCGCCGACCGCGCCTGCGGGCCGACGGCCACGATCCGGCCGTCGGCGATGGCCACGTCGAGGTGGTCGTCGGTGCCGCTGGTCGGGTCGAGGACCCGACCACCGGTGAGCAGGATCCTGCCATGACCGGTGACGGCCGGTGGATGGGTACTCATCGTGCCTCCTCGGTGTCACCACCGGCCGCGGCCAGCAGCAGGTAGAGGCAGGCCATGCGGACCGCGATCCCGTTGGTCACCTGCTCGGTGATGACGGCGCGGTCGCAGTCGGCGACCTCGCCGGTGATCTCCACACCACGGTTCATCGGTCCCGGGTGCATGACGATCGCGTGGTCACCCAGCAGCCCCAGGCGTCGTCCATCCATGCCCCACAGCCGGGAGTACTCGCGGCTGGAGGGGAAGAAGGCGCGGTGCATGCGCTCACGCTGCACCCGCAGGAGGTAGACGACGTCGACGTCAGGGAGGACCTCGTCGAGATCAGCGACCAGCTCGACCCCCCAGCCCTCCACCTCCGGGGGCAGCAGGGTCGGCGGCGCGACGACACTGACCTTCGCGCCGAGCAGGTTGAGTGCCTGCACCTCGCTGCGGGCGACCCGGGAGTGGAGCAGGTCACCGACGATGACCACGTGACGGCCCGAGAGCGCACCGAGGTGGCGGCGCATCGTGAACACGTCGAGCAGTGCCTGGGTGGGGTGCTGGTGCCAGCCGTCGCCGGCGTTGAGGATGGGGACGTCGAGGTAGCGGGCGAGTTGACGGGGCGCACCGGAACTGCCGGAGCGCACCACGACGCAGTCGACCCCCATCGCATCCAGGGTCAGGGCGGTGTCCTTGAACGACTCCCCCTTCGACACCGAGGAGCCCTTGGCGGAGAAGTTCAGGACCTCCGCGGACAAGCGCTTGGCGGCGAGGTCGAAGCTGATGCGGGTACGGGTGGAGTCCTCGAGGAACAGGTTGCAGACGACCTTGCCGCGAAGTGTGGGAACGGTGTTGCGCTCCCGGGTTGCGATGGGCAGCAGCTGCTCCGCGGTGTCGAGGATGCGCACCACCTGCGCGGCATCGAGGTCGTCGATGCCCAGCAGGTGGGGCATCGGCGCGGGCTCACCGATGACCGCTGCGGGCGCCGTCCTGCCCCCTGCGGCGGTGGCGGCTCGCTGTCGGGCGCCATCAGCAGCGGCCATGCCGCTCACCGCCGCCGTCGTGGTGTCGCCCCGCGGATCCGCCGTCATCGGCCTTCCCCTTCGGTACTCGGCTGCGCGATGACGCCATCCTCGCCATCGAGCTCCTCGACCAGCACCTGGATGCGGTCGCCGTAGGCGGTGGGCAGGTTCTTGCCCACGTGGTCAGCGCGGATCGGCAGCTCGCGGTGTCCGCGGTCGACGAGCACGACGAGCCGGATCCGCCCGGGCCGCCCGAGCTCGCTCAGCGCGTCGAGAGCCGCACGGATCGTGCGGCCGGTGTAGAGCACATCGTCGACCAGCACCACGGTGCGACCCGAGATATCGACGGGCACGTCGGTGGGGTGCAACGATTTCGGTTGCCGCCGTCCGAGGTCGTCGCGGTACAGGGTCGTGTCGAGGGCACCCGTCGGCACCTCGGTCCCCTCGATCTCCGTGATCAGCGACGAGAGGCGCCGGGCAAGGGGGAGCCCTCGGGTCTGGATGCCGACCAGCACGAGGTCGTGCGCCCCCTGGTTGGCCTCCAGCAACTCATGTGCGAGCCGGCGGAGCATCCGAGCGAGATCGTCGGCTGCAAGGATGCGCGCAGGGCCAGGCAAGGGAGCTCCTTCCCGGCCTCACCGGACCGGTCGTTAAAGGAGGGGCTGCGGTATCGGCGTCCGGTTGCTGGGGGCGCCGGTGGTGGAGCGGACCGCTCGCCCGGACGCTAGCAGGCCGCGCCGGGCCTGACGGACACCACGGCCCCACCGGCAGGCCGGCGCTGCGGTGACCGTCGCAGCAGGGGCGGGCCGCAGCCACCGGTTGGCGAAGCCGCACCGGTGCAGGGCGGCGCCTCGACATCAGCTCGGCGCCGGGTCCGACCCGTCGCCGCGTCCATCCTCGCCGTCGTCGCCCGTCGGGTCGGTGGCTGCCTCCTCGGCCAACTGCTGCCGGATCGACTCCAGCACGCCGTTGACGAACCGACCGGAGTCGTCGGTCGATAGCCGCTTGGCGAGGTCGATGGCCTCGTCCAGGACGACCGCCGGCGGTGTCGGCTCGTGCAGCAGCTCGTAGGTGGCCAGGCGCAGTACGTTGCGGTCGACCACCGGCATGCGGGATATGGCCCACCGTCGCGCGTAGCGGGTGATCAGACCCTCCACCTCGGTGCGGTGGTGCTCGACGCCCAGGACGAGCGACCGGGTGAACCCGTCCAGCGGCTCCACCTCGCTGGTGGCGGGGCTGTCGGACCAACCGCTGGCCCGAGCGCCACCACCGGGACCGCTGGGCGCCCCGTTCGCAGCCACGGGCGCCTGCTCGCGTGAGCTCGCCGGACGATCGTGCCCCGTGCCCACGTCGACGCCGCCGATCGGCTCCGGCAGTACCGCGTCCCCTTCGGTCAGCACGTCGCGTTCGTCGAGCAGCGTCCTCGCTGCGGGGTCGGCATCGAGGCGTGCGAGGGTCACCGAGGGAGCGACTCCCCGGACGTCCGCCTGGAACAGCACGCGCAACGCCCGCTCGCGGGAGCGGGAGGGGTCCTCGGTGTCGGTCCGCCGCGCGGCTGCGGCGCGACGTGCGGCCGCGGTACGACGTTGCCTGGCCATCAGGCGCGGGAGATGTAGCTACCGGTGCGGGTGTCCACCTTCACCTTCTCGCCGGGCTCGATGAACAGTGGGACCTGGATCTCCTTGCCGGTCTCCAGGGTCGCCGGCTTCGTCGCGGAGGTGGCGGTGTTGCCTGCGAACCCGGGATCGGTCTGGGTGATCTCGAGCTCCTTGGACGCCGGCAGTTCCACGCCGACGATCCGTCCCTCGTAGAGCTGCACACCGAGCTCATCACCCTCGAGCAGGTAGTCGGCCGCTTCGCCGATCGCCTCGGCGGGCGCGATGGACTGGTCGTAGGTCTCGGTGTCCATCAGGACGAAATCGCTGCCCTCGCGGTAGAGGAACTGCAGGGTCGTGCGGGTCACGATGGCCTGCTCCACGTCCTCGCCGGCCCGGAAGGTGCGGTCGACGATCTTGCCCGTCTCCACCTCCTTCAGCTTGGTGCGCACCACCGCGCCGCCTTTGCCGGGCTTGTGGTGGTTCCAGTCAACGACCTGCTGCAGCTTGCCGTCGAGCAGGAGGGTCATGCCGTTCTTGAGGTTGTTGGTCGAGACCACGGTGCAGACTCCGTCTCTGGTGCCGTCGAGGCGTTCGGGCACGCACGGGGTGTTGATGGGAGCGGATCGTTCGGGGCGAGGCAGCGTTGGGGGAAACGGCAGCTGCTCGGGGGCACGGGGCCACGCGAGGGCACGGGGGGCGTTTCGGGGGCCCGGGGCCACTCGAGGGCACGGGGCCACTCAGGCGCCCGGGGCAACTTGAGGGCGGTAGGAGCTTCGAGGGCACGGAGGGGAGGTCGGAGGGCAGGGAGACGTTCGGTGCATCGGAGCGATGGCAGCCATCGTGGGTGCACCGCTGGCGGTGGACGGGACTCGGGGACCCGAGTGCGAAGGGTGGCCTGCAGTTGGGCTTCGGTCACCTCGCCGATGGGACGCTCTCGCGCACCGGCGACGCGTGGTGGCCCGGCGTCACAGGACGAGCAGTTCACGGGGGGTATCGGTCAGTTCCTGGGCGGGCGCCTCCGCGGTGACCACCAGGGTGTCCTCGATGCGGACGCCGCCGCGACCGGGGAGGTAGATGCCGGGCTCGACGGTCAGCGCCATACCGGGGCGGAGGGTAGCAGCGGAGCCTTGGCCGACCGAGGGGGACTCGTGGATCTGCAGCCCGACGCCGTGGCCGGTGCCGTGAACGAAGGCGTCGGCGTAGCCGGCTTCCTCGATGACCCGTCGGGCGGCGGCATCGACCTCGCCCCCGCTCGCCTCAGGGACGACGGCGGCGCGGCCGACCTCCTGTGCACGCCGGACCGTCTCGTGCACCTCTGCCAGCTCCGTGTCGAGGTGGCCGATGGCGACGGTCCGGGTGTGATCGGCGTGGTAGCCATCCACCTCGGCGCCGCAGTCGATGGTGAGCAGGTCGCCGTGCGCGAGCTGCCGGGCGGTCGGTTCGTGGTGTGGGATGGCCGCGTTGGGGCCGCTGGCGACGATCGACGGGAACGCCACCCCATCCGCGCCCGCGTCGATGAAGGCCCGCTCCAGCCGCAAGGCGAGTTCCGCCTCGGTGCGGCCGACCGCGACCACCTCGCTGAACAGCCACGCGAGGGTGTCCTGGGTGATGCGGCACGCGACGGCGAGACGGGCGAGCTCCGCTGTGTCCTTGGTCAGGCGGAGCGACTCCACGATCCCGTCGGCGTCCTTGACGGTGACACCGGCGTCGCGGGCGCTCTCGGTGAGCTTCATGCCCTGGCGCCAGCTGAGGTGGCTGGCCTCCACGAGCAGCGCAGCGCCGGGAGCGAGAGCCAGCGTCGCCCCGAGGGGATCCCGGTCCAGGATCCGATCCAGATCGGGACAGGAGGCGGCGGCACGTTCGTCATAGCGGGGGTCGGTGATCAGCCGGTCAACGCTCGCCTCCGCACCCAGGAGGAGTTGGCCGTTGGAGCCGGTGAAGCCGGTCAGGTAGCGGACGTTGACGGGGTCGGTGACCAGCAGGTGGCTCGCTGACATGTCCCCCAGGCGCTGCCGTGCACGATCGCGTCGACCGGCGTGATCGTGCGGCGGGAGGTCGGTTGCAGACACCTTGGCTCACCTCGGGGTCGGGGATCGGGGAGGTGGTAGCTGGGCGGTGGGGCGGCCGCGAGCGACGGCGATCGCCTATCCACGGAGCAGCCTGACAACGGCGGCATCGGCTCAGCCGCGCCGGTCCAGCAACGCACAGGCTGCCCTGACCGCGAGCGCGTAGCCGTCGATGCCGAAGCCGACGATCGACCCGTGGCATACCGGCGCCAGAACGCTGGTCGCCCGGAAGGCCTCACGCGCGTGGATGTTGGACAGGTGGACCTCGACCTTCGGGCACTGGAGGAGCTCCAGCGCATCGCGCAGGGCGTAGCTGGTGTGGGTCCAGGCACCGGCGTTGATGAGGATGGCATCGGTCCCGTCGGCGCGTGCCGCGTGGAGCCGTTCGAGCAGGACACCCTCGTGCTCGGTCTGCAGATGCTCGAGGTGGGCGTTGTTCGCAGCTGCCTCCTGGCGCGCTGTCCCGACCACCTCCTCCAGGCTGTCAGGCCCGTACTGCGCGGGATCGCGAGACCCGAGCTGTGACAGGTTGGGGCCGTGCAACAGCAGCAACGTACGCATGTGCGTCTCCCTCACCGGGGTTGCGCGTGGACGCAGCGGCGTCACTGCACAACCAGACCACTGTCACGATAGGACATGAGCAGCCGCCGCCGTGCCGCCCCCCGAGCTGGGTCGCAGCCAACCCGGGACCACGCATCACGCCGGACCGTCGGCCGGCGGACCCACCGTCCCGGGCAGCGTCCGGGCACGCGAACCCGGTCGCCCCGCGACCCGCCTACGGCGGGGCTCGGCCCGTGGGATCCGGATCGGAGGCCGGCACCAGCTGCGCAAGCTGCAGTTGACCAGAGCCGACGTGGCCGCCGACGGCACGACCCGATACCGGTGTGCCGGGTCCGAAAGGGCTCGCAGCGGCAGACCGGCCCGCGGCACCGGGCTCCAGAGCACTCGTCGAGGAAGGGCTCTTCCCGGCTCCGTGCTCCAGCGCGCTGGCAGCGCGGGACCCGCCAGCGGTACCGGGCGCAACCCCGATCGCCGCTGCCCCATCCTCGTCGTCTCCGAGCGTGGCCGCGAGGTCACCGACGGACGCCGCCGCCGACTGCCCTGCGGCCGCGGCGTGCGGCCTGGTTACCGGCAAGCCCGTGGGCAGCGTCACCAGCTGGTGACCACCCGGAGCGGTGAAGACCGCCCGACCGGTCCGGGCGTCGAACTCGAGCCCCCAGCCGCCCTCGTGCACGAGGTGGTGGTGGTAGCTGCACAGCAGGATGCCGTTGCGCACCGCGGTGTCGCCGCCCTTGGACCACCACCGCACGTGGTGCGCGTGGCAGCTGGTCGCCGGCCGGTCGCACCCCGGGCCGCGACACCCGCCGTCCCTGATGTGGAGCGCCCGACGCTGCCCTACGGTCCACTTCTCCCGCAGCCTGCCGAGATCTAGCACCTCGCTCCTGCCATCCGTCAGCACACGTCGCATCTGCGCATCACACAGCAGCCGCTCGATCAGCACAGGCGATAGCGGGCCACCGCGCTCCGTGCGTGCGACCCCTTGCCCCGCCTCGTCCAGGACGTCGTGGGGCACCACGATGTGGAGCTGCGGGCGGGCTCCGCCCTGCGATACCGCCGACCCGCCGTCCATGGCACTGCTGATGACGGCCGCCAGCGCGTCAGCGGTGCGCTGCTCGTAGGAGCGCTGCTGCGGCAGGGGCACATCTGGACCGTCCTTGGTGCGGTGCGCATCGAGGGCGACGGCGAGCATCTCGCCGAACTCGCCCGTCAGTTGCGCGTGCAGGTTCCACATGCCGTCGTCGCGGCGAGAGAGACGGGCGCTGCGCCGGCTGTGCGCCAGGCGTTCGTCACGCACGAGGCGTTCCCGATCGGCCCGCTGCTCCTCCACCCGGATCCGACGTCGAAGCCCGTCGGTGTCGCTGGAACGCGCGATGTCGAGCAGCTGCTCCTCCGTGGCCTTCGGGTCGCCCAGGGCACCGCGGCGTGCCGCGTGGCCGATGGCCGCGGCCTGATCCGGTCCGAGTTCCCCGGCCGCAAGGGCCGCCGCCGTGCCCGGAAGTCGTTCAAGATCCTTGGCGAGCTTGTCCTGCTTCGCAGCATCGGAGCCGCTCAGTCCGAGTCGCTCCTTCAGGTAGCTGGGCGCACCCGAGTGACCGCCCTCCTCCGGGGCACGCGACAGCTGTGCACACCGGACCAGCTTGGAGCGAACGGTGGCCACAGCTCCCTGGACGCCTCGGAAGGCCGCGAACAACGCGTCCACCTCAGCGGCCGGCAGACGCTCGGGCACCTGCTCGCCGAGTGCGAGCAGGTCGGAGTGCAGGCGTGCCAGCTCGGCAGCGAGCATCGTGATGACGGGGGCGTCAGCTTCAGGTCCGGCATCACCGGCTGGTCCGGCATCACCGGCTGATCCGGCATCACCGTCAGGTCCGGCATCACCGGCTGGTCCGCCGCCATCAACGGGATCACCAACACCGACACGGCCGGCACAGCTGGCACCACCGTCACCATCAGGGGCGGGCTCGTACCCGCCACGCAACTCGCGCGCGACGACACCGAGGTGCCGGGAACCAGCAACCCAGGTGGGGCGGGACGGTCGCGTACGGACCGCAGCGGTAGCGAACATGTGTACGACTGTAGCGGGCACGTGCGACACGCCCCGTCGTCGTCCACAGGTACCGGGCCAACCGCGCGCCAAGGGCCCTCTGCCACGAGCAGGCAGGAGGCCGGCAGGGTGACGACCCACCACAACCCCGGCTCAGTCGTCGGACACCTCGTCGAGCACCCCGTCCACGACCACCCGCGGCGGGGTGCGCAGCACCGGCCTTCCGACGTCCTCCAGCAGCACGAACCGTACGGCGCCGCCCGCAGCCTTCTTGTCCCGCGCCATGGCCTGCCACACCGAACCGCGGTCGAGGCGCGGCGCCCGCACGGGGAGGCCGAGCGCCTGCAGCAGCACCTCACCCCGGCTTGCCACGGCGGCGTCGGTGACGCCGAGCGCGACGCCGATACGCAGGGCGACGACGGTGCCGATCGCGACCGCCTCACCGTGGAGGACTCGGTCGTATCCGGTGAGCGATTCGACGGCGTGCCCGAAGGTGTGACCGAGGTTGAGGAAGGCGCGCTCACCGGCCTCGCGCTCATCCCCGGTGACCACGGCAGCCTTGACGGCCACCGAGCGCTCGACCAGCTCACGCAGCAGTGGGTCGGCAACCGCACGGGCGCGCGCACCACCCACCCCGTCCGCCGCCGACCGGCGCGCACCACCCACCCCGTCCGCCGCCGACCGGCGCGCACCACCCACCCCGTCCGCCGCTGACCCGCGCGCCTGGCGACCCGCGCCATCAACCAGCGCGGCCTCCAGCAGCGACAACACCTCGGGATCACGGAGCAACCCGTACTTGACGATCTCCCCGAACCCCTCGCGTCGGATGCGTTCCGGCAGGGTGGCCAGCACGTCGACATCGCACACCACCGTGCGGGGCTGGTGGAACGCACCGACCAGGTTCTTGCCCTCGGGCAGGTTGATGCCCGTCTTGCCACCGATCGCCGCGTCGACCTGGGCGAGCAGGGTGGTCGGAACCTGGACAACGTCGATGCCGCGCGCGTAGGTCGCGGCGACGAAGCCGGCCAGGTCGCCAACGACGCCACCACCGACGGCAACCACCACGTCGCCACGCCCCAGTGGCACGCGGGCGCACGCCTGCCACAGCTCCGAGAGCACCTCGACGGACTTCGCCACCTCGCCGTCGGGTACGACCCGGCGCACCGTGTCGATGCCGAGCATCGACAGCGCGCCCTCGACCGGCGCGACGTGGCCGGCATCCACGACCGGCTCCTGGGTGATCACCAGCGCCCGGTCCGGCGGGGAGCCGTCAGCCCCGCGCAGCACCCCGTCGAACAGCTCGGGCAGCAGCCGCGCCAGACCGTCGCCGATGACCACGGGGTAGCTGCGGCCGGGGACCGCCACCTCGATGGTGGTGGGCAGGCTCATGTCATCGCCTGCTCGTGCTCGGAAGGGGTGAGGACATCGCCGGTGGTCATCGCCCAGGCGAGCACCTCCTCGACGATCTCCGCCGGTCCCTGCGCCGCGTCGACGGTCACGTCGGCGACCTCGAGGTAGCGCTCATGCCGGGCGGCCAGCGTCTCCGTCACCCGGTCGGTCAGGACGCCGCCGGCCAGCAGCGGGCGGTCGGTGTCGCCGGTGAGGCGGTCGACCAGCACCTCGGCGGGGGCATCGAGGTGGATGATGACCCCGGTGAGCAGCAGCGACGCGACGTTGTCGTCCCGCAGCACCGCTCCCCCACCGAGCGCGATCACGAGGTCGTGGAAGGTCGCGAGCTCCTCGATGACCTGCCGCTCGAGGTCGCGGAAGCCGGCCTCGCCGTGCTGCTCGAACAGCTCCGGGATCGACCGGCCCGTCCAGCGACGCAGCTCCTCGTCAGTATCGGCGACCCGCCGGCCGAGCCGTGCACCGAGCGCCGTGGCCACGGTGGTCTTGCCGGCACCCATCATCCCCGACAGGCAGAGGTTGCGGCTCATCATGGGGTCAGTACCACCGTCATCACCGACCGCTCACCGTCCGGCGACATCGTCGAGGTAGCCGGCGAGGTTGCGGCGCACCTCCGCGACGGTGTCACCACCGGTCTTCTCCAGCAGCGCATCGGCGAGCTCGAAGGCGACCACGGACTCGAGCACGACACCGGCGCGCGGCACCGCACAGGCGTCGGAGCGCTGGGTTATTGCGACGGCAGGCTCGTGGCTGGCCATGTCGACGGTGGCCAGCGGCCGTGGTAGCGAGGAGATCGGCTTCATCGCCACCCGCAGCCGGAGGGGCTGGCCGGTGGACATGCCGGCTTCCACTCCCCCGGCGCGGTCGGTGCGGCGCTGGTAGCGGCCGTCGAGGTGGTCGATCTCGTCGTGGGCGCGGCTGCCCGGGCGGGCGGCGAGGTCGAACCCGTCGCCGAACTCCACGCCCTTCATCGCCTGGACGGACAGGCACGCCGCGGCGAGTCGTGCGTCGAGCTTGCGGTCGTAGTGCACGTGGCTCCCGAGCCCGGGGGGCAGCCCGTAGGCGAGGAGCTCCACGACCCCACCGAGGGTGTCGTTCGCCGCCTTCGCGGCGTCGATGGCGGCCACCATCCGGTCGGCGGTCGTGGGTTCGAAGCAGCGCACCTCCGAAGCATCGACCGCATCGAGGTGGTCCGGCCCGGGCCGGGCTGCACCGTCGGGCACCGCGACATCGCCGATACGCACCACGTGGGACACGACCGTGACCCCCGCCTCCGCGAGGAGCAGCTTGGCCAGGGTCCCGGCGACCACCCGCGCAGCGGTCTCCCGGGCGGAGGCCCGCTCCAGCGCGTCACGCACGTCCTCGTAGCCGTACTTCAGCGCCGCGGTGAGATCGGCGTGCCCGGGCCGAGGCCGGGTGAGCTGCTCGCCACGTCCGGTCGCGCGGATCTCGTCCAGGTCGTCGCGCGGCTCCGGGTCCATGGCGTCGACCCACTTCGGCCACTCGGTGTTGCGGATCACCACGCTCACCGGCGAGCCGAGGCTCACGCCGTGCCGCACACCGGCCAGCACCTCGAGGTCATCCACCTCGAAGGACATGCGAGGGGACCGGCCGTGCCCCAGGCGGCGCCGCGCCAGCTCTTCACCCAACAGCTTCGTCGACACGTGCAGCCCCGCCGGCAGCCCCTCGACGGTCGCCACCAGGGCCGGGCCGTGGGACTCACCGGCCGTGAGCAGACGCAGTCGGGACACGGTCAGCCTCGGGTGCGCGGGTCGGGAGCGTGAGGCTACCGGCCGGCGGCACGGGCAGGACCTAGAACGCTTCCCAGGTGCCGACGCCTGTGATGCTGAGGTTGGGGACGATCGCCTCGCCCGAGGACGACGCGTCGAATCTCGCGTTCTGGGTGATCCGGGTGGTGGATATCGGGCTTCCACCGCTGTCGCGATCCTGACCGGTCGCGTCAGGTTCGCACACCGTGTCGTCTTCGTCGTAGCTGAAGATGGAGGCGTCGCACGCGATGAACAGGATGCGCTCGTAGACGCCGTTGAAGTCGATGCGGAACTGTTCACGAGCGAACACGAGGGTGAGCTGCCCGTCGGCTCTGAGGTTCCGCTCGATCATCACGTCGACATCCGCGACCACGCCGACACCGGGCCACGACGCGAAGAACTTCGGGTTGCTCGTGAAGGTGATCGAGCCTGCCGTGGACCCGGCCCCAGGCGACGAGGTCAGGTCCTCGGTGGTCGCTTCGGCGAACAGCGATATGCGACTGGAGTTCCCGTTGCCGTTGTTCATCTCGTTCACGATGTTGCTGCGGTAGGCGTAGTACTGACCGCTCGGCGGCCCTGCGTTCGACGTCCACGTCCACGTCCGCGTCCCACCCGAGGTGCTGAACTCCCAACCGGAACCCGGCGACGGAACGATCGACGACGTGGCATCCACGCAGGGGGCTTCGGCAGACGCCTCACTGACCCGGACCGTCCCGTCGTGGCAGAGCTCGTAGAACGGGTCGTTGTTGGGGTTGACCGCCTGCTCGTTCCGCTGGTCCCAGAAGTCCCTGGCCCGGTAGTTGGGGATCGCCTTCCGCGCGGCGCCGGACGTGCAGTCGCTGTCGCTGCAACTCCCCGACGCGCTGTAGGGACCGTTGACGTCGCCAGGCGTGCCGATGATGTCCCCGTTGGAGTGGATACCACCGCCTTGGATCCTCGCGTTCGAGTGATCGAAGTAGATGTCACCACCGGTCAGGATGCCCACGTCGCCCGATAGGGGCACGAGCGGGCGGCTGTCGAAGGCCAGCCGCATCACCCGCACGCTGGACCGGGTCTCGCAGTCCGGGACGAAGGCCACCCCGTAGATCGATCCGGCCTCCTCGTCGACGATCGCAACCCCATCGCCACCAGCCGTCGACTGGAACGACCCGCACCCGCTCGTGACACGATCGAGCGCATGGTCTATCGCCCAGTCCCGCGCTGCGTCGCGATCCGTTGGGGCGCTATCCGGTGCGACGAAGGGCTGGTCGGTCTGCTCCGGGTCGGCGATCGCAGCGACCGCCAGTTCGGCCGCCGACTCGGCCACCATCAGCCCTACCTCGCGGTTCACGCTCGTCGCGGTTGCCTGCTGCTGCGGGTTCGCGTAGGCCACGAAGAGCGTGCCAAGCATGAGCAGGACCATCATGGCGAGCAACGCCGTCGGCAGGGCCACACCGGCCTCGCCATCGTACGCTGGGTTCTCGGCTCTGCTCACGCTGGCTCCACTCAGGACGGTTGCTGAAGGGAGATCACCAGCTGACTCCCGTCAGCGATGTCGTACGACCCTGCTGATGTCACCCGGAACTGGTAGGACGGATGCTGGTTGCGGTTGAGACGGTCGCCTTGCAGCGTCGCGAAACCCAGGCTGTTGGTCGGCTGGGACTCGAGGTCACCCGAGCCCGGACCGAAGCGACCCCGGATCTCCACACCGGTCACCGGCGCCCCGTCGGGGTACTGAGCCTCCACTCGGACCGTCGGATACCAGTGCTTGCCGTTGGAGCGCAGGTAACTCTCGTCCACCAACGTGATGACGATCCCATCCGGATCGGTCGTAGGGTTCGCGGGGTGGTTCTGCGTACCGATCGCCCCCTGGGTGTCGGTCACCGTCAACGTCACCGAGTACACGCCCGGCTCGTCGTACTCGTGGGAGACGGTCTGGGAGGTGGTCGTCGAGACGGTTGCCCCGTCCCCGAACTCCCAGCCGTATCCCGCGATGGTCCCGGTGGAGTGAGTTGACGCCGACGGGTCGAAGGCGCACTCCATCTGCGAACACGTCACGGAGAAGGCTGCCGAGGGCGCCGCCTGACCGTGACTGAGATCCACGAACTGCGTCATCACGTCCGGGGCCCCACCGTCATCCAGGACCGTCAGGGTGACCTCGAAGGAACCCGCCGTCGGGTAGGTGTTGCTGACCGTCTCTCCATCGCCGGACGTGCCATCCCCGAAGTCCCACTGGTAGGCGACGATGTCCCCGTCCTCATCGTGGGACTCGGATGCGTCGAAGGTGCACTGCAACCCTGAACACGACTGCGTGAAGGAGGCAGTCGGAGCCCGGTTCGCACTCAGGGGTCCATCGGTGACGGCGGCGTTGCGCATCGTGATGACCATCTCGACCCGCGTCGGCTGCACCTGCCGGTCGGTTGCCGGCGCCCCGAGGAGCACCACACGCACGCCGGTGACGTCACCGCGCCCCTCCACGGTGGCCGCGGACGTGCAGTCGACGGCGCGATCGTCGACCGGTGCCGGCACCGCTTGCCCGTGGCGGTCCACATAGCTGAACCCGGATCCCGGCCCCAACCCTCTGGCGAGGACCTGCGGGTCCTCGCCCGGCACCGTCCGCACCAGTTGACCGTCGGTGATCTCGAAGGTGCGCAGCTCTTCCGGGTCGACCGTGCCATCCTCGTCCTCGTCGGCCCACCAGATCGAGACGGCGTCGCCGGTCGATCCGTCGCAGACGCCCCAGGCGGTCCGGATCTCGTCCCTGAGCCGCTCGGTTGCGATCCGCGCCGCATCGGTGTTCTCGCGGAGGTCAACCGCCACACGTTCGGCTCTCCCCGCCGAAACGACCGCGGTCACGACCGCGCCGCCGATGATCCCTGCCAACACCATCACCACGAGCATCTCGACCAGCGAGAACCCTGCTGGGGACGACAGCCTCGCGCGCACGTCAGTCACGTGCCACCTCGGCGACCACCGTGCTGGTTCGGACCTCGCGTGGGACCCCTCGTTCCTCCCATGTGACGATCGCGGTGACGCGACGGGCGTTCCCGTACCCCGGCACGGCCGTGACGTAGGTCTGGACGTCGAAGGCACCGACCTCACCCCAGAACGGTGGTCCGCCACCGATGGCGCCATCCGGGCTGCAGAGGGCGATCTCGGTGATGCTGCCGTCTCGGTCGATCTCGACGAGCTCATCGCAGATGCCACCATGGGCGTCCTCCGCGAGCAGGAGCGCACCCCACTCCGACGCGCGGGCCGACTCGACGGTCTGCGTCGCCACGCCGACAGCTGTGGTCCGGTCGGCTGCTGACCGCAGTGACAGCAGGCCGCCGGTCGCGACCTGTGCCAGCGCCATGAAGGCGCCCGCAAGGAGCATGACAGCGATGAGGACCTCGACCAGCGACACGCCACGCTCATCGAGCAGGCGGTCGCGCAGCCATGAGCGCGACGTAGGCATGACGTCCTCCGAGGTGTCCCTCAGAGGTATCGGCCGCGCGGCCCTGTCACTTTAGGACCGGATGGCCCGTTGCCTCACCGTCACTTCATGACGCTGCTGTGCAGTGGGAGGCTGAACACCTCGTCCCCGAAGAGGAGACGGGCGCTGTCGACATCGATCCTGAGCAGTTCGAAGGAGGTAGCGAAACGTTCACCGGGCTGCACCTGGAAGGTCACGTCGTCGACCACGATGACCGCGATCTCATCGTCGTTGTCCGACCGGATGTCCTCCAGGATCAGCAGCCTGCCGTCGCACACGACCTCCGCCTCCCCCGTACACCGCCTCGTATCGCTGTTCTCCTGCTCGTCCGGGGGCTGCGGTCCGGGCGTTCCGGGATCAGTGGGGTCAGCAGGGTCAGCGGGGTCAACGTCGGAGTCTGGCTGCGGCAGCGGCTCCCCGTTCTCATCGAGTGGCGGCTCAGCTGCTTCCGGTTCGACGACCGGTTCGAAGGGATCCCTCGGCAGGAACGCCTCGTAGGCGACCATCGGCAGCGCCACCTCGTCTCCGGCCCCGGAGGCCTCGCTCTGCTCGGTGTCCTCATCCGCGGCGTTCGATGCCGTGGTGGTCTCGAGCGCCACGGGAGCGGTCGGTGCCGTGGACAGCGGTGTCGACCACAGCATGGCGACAGCGACGACCACTCCGGAGAGGACCACGGCCAGCGCCACCAACGGCAGCAGCGGCAGTGACCGTCCCATCAGCGGTAAGCGCCTCATCTCTGCCCCTCCTCGGCTTCATCCGGCCCGGGTGCGGCATCCTCTGCATCCGACACATCGTCGGCCTCGACATCGTCCTCAAGTTCGGCGTCGGTCTCCGTCTCCGGCGCAGGCTCCTCGACCGCATCGGGCGGGAAGGAACCCTCGGCATCCGAGAAGACCCGCCCGGTCAGCGTCACGTTGAGTTCCGGGTACTCGCCCGGACTGAGGCTCATGTTGCCCCACAGCACGCCACGCGACACCAGCGCAGGGTCCTCGACGCGACGCAGGAAGTCGATCAACTGGAAGTAGGTGCCCGCGATCGCGACGTTCAAGGTCATCTCCGCCAGTGCCGGATCCACCGCACTCTCCGAGGGACGACCGACAGCGACCGTCTGCAGCTCGAGGTTGGCGTCATCAGCGGCCGTCTGGAGTTGGCGGAGCAGCGCCGGACTCGCGGGGGTCGGAGGCAGGATCGTCTTGGCCGCGTTCAGGGCCGCCTCGAACTCTGGAGCCTCGGCGCGGACCTCGCGCAGGCGCGCGATCTCGTCCCGGGTCGCCTGCTCCTCCTCCTGCACCCGCGCGATCTCGTCCTCGACCGCCGCGATCTCCTCTGACCGGGGTTGCCACAGGAGGACGAAGAAGAGCACGGCCAGCAGGAGCCCGGCGGCGACGACGAGGAGCAACTGCACGCGCGTCATCGTCTGAACTCCTGGGGAAGCCCGTCGCTGTAGCGATCGGTCCTGGCGTTCGGCAGCAGTGCGACCTCGAGGCTGAAGTCGGCGACCCCGTCCTCGTTGACCGTGCTGGAGTCGAAGAACGGCTGCCCGAAGGTGCCCACCCTCTCGAAGTTCAGTAGGACGTGCTCGACGCCCGGGGCGAGACCACTGGTGACCTGACCCTGGAGGTTGAGCACCCCGACCTGTTCGACCTCCTCGAGCTCGTCAGCCTGCTGGACGACGAGGTTGAGGTCGGTCAACCCGGTGTCCGCAGGCGTGACAGCGGCCAGGTCCTGCAGGACAGCGGCGAGTGACACCTCGTCGCGGAAGGCCGCTGAGAGCTGTCCCTCCACGGCGTTGACCCGCCCTTCGAAATCCGCGAAGGGGGCCAGGTCGGCTTGCTCCGACAGAGCGACAGCGAGCGAGTTCTCCGCGTCTGCGAGGTCGGCCTCAAGGCCACTGAGGCGGTTGGCCTGCAACAGGTACAGCCCAGCGAGCACCAGGATGAGCAGCGCGATGCCACCGATGGCCAACAACCGCTGCTGGCTGGCGCGGCCCCGCTGTTTCGTTGCCTCCGGGAGGAGGTTGACGCGCACGCTCATTCCAGGCCTCCCAGCGCGAGACCGATCGCGGTGACCAGGCTGGGGCCAACACCTGCGAGGTCCTTGTCGCTGTAGACCGTGTCAGGTGCCGGCCATCGGGGGAAGGGGTTGCCCACCTGCACCGGGAGCCGGATGCTGGTCTCGAGTCGGTCAGTGAGACCGGCGAGCAGCGCGCCGCCTCCGGTCAGCAGGACGCCGGACAGCCCTGAGCTGCCCGTCTGGGCCTGGTAGTAGTCGAGGGAGCTACGGACCTCGTCGACGAACGCGTCAGCTTGCTCGGTCACGATGCGACCTGCGACGTCCGCGGTCCTCCCGACCACGGCGGTGCGCTTGGCGACCTCGGCCTGCTCTCGCGCTACGGACATCCCCGTGGCCAGCGCATCGGTGATCTGGTCGCTGCCCATGACCAGGATCCGGACGAAGGTGGGGATGCCCTGCTCGTGCACGACGATGTTGGTCACCCCGGCGCCGGCGTCGACCAGCACCTGGTTGCCCTGCTCGAGCGGGGAGGTCTCCCCCATCGCGCGGAGGACCGCGAAGGGGTTCAGGTCCACACCGATCGGCTTCAAACCGGCGAGGTTGGCGACCTCGACGTGGGCGGAGATCATGTCCCGGTGACCGGCGACCAGCAGGAGGCGCTGCATCTGTGCGCCATCATCCGCGGTGTAGTCGGACACGACGTGGACGTCGAGCTCCGCCTCCTCGACCGGGATGGGGATGTACTCCTGGATCTGGTACCGCAGGGAGGCACGCAGCTCCTTCTCTTCCATCGCCGGCAGGTCGACCTGACGCACGACCACTCGTTGGTTGGCGATGCCGAGCCAGACCCGCTTCCCGCCGAGCTTGGCGGTACCCACGAGCTCTCTCAGCGCTTCTGCGACCGCAGGCGGGTCGAGGATCTCACCCTCGCGAACCACATCTCTGGGCAGTTCCACCCCACCGAAGTTGGTGACCGTGGTGCCGCCACGGCCCGACTTGACCTCGGCCACCGTGATCGTGCGGGAGCCGATATCGACACCGATCGCGCTGGAGGGCACCTGGATCACCCGTTCGCTTCGTCTGCGGCCTCGTCACCCGCTGCGAGGAAGGTGGCCAGGTCCGCTCCACGGATGCGGTAGTTCCTGCCGACGCGCAGGGCAGGCAGGTCCCCCGCCTTGATCAGCCGATAGACGGTCATGTTGGAGACGCGCAGGGCGTCCGCGACCTCTGCCACGGTCAGTAGCGCCCCTGCTGTGGGCGTTGATCCGTCCGCCATCACCTTCCTCATCCCGCCGGCACTTCTGGTCGCTGTGTGTGGCTTCGAGTCCCGCCGTGCTCAGGCTGCTCGATCGCGGCCGGAACCGTACACCTTGCTCATGGCGAACTTGGGGAACCTCGACACGACACCATCAACCGTCGACGCCTTGGGCATCTCCAGGGACAACGTTGCACATGGGATGGTCGTGCGTTCCCGTATGAGGGTGCGGGGTAGCCCGGGCTACAGCCCGAGCAGGGAGCGCACGAGCCCGACGGCGGGCTCCCTGGCCAGCAGCACGATCATCGTGCCCACGGCCAGGTAGGGACCGAACGGGATCCGGCTGGCGAGCCTCGCCCGACCGGTGAGGAGCAGGATCACCGCGATGAGCACCGCGGAGATGATCGTCGCGTAGGCGAAGGCGACCAGCTCGAGTCCACCGAGGTAGCCGAGGACCAGGCCGAGGGAGACGGCGAGTTTGATGTCGCCCATGCCGATCCCGGCCTGACCACGCAGGAGGCGGAAGGCCTCGGACAGCCCCAGCATGACCGCGGGGATCGCTACTGCCGCGATGAGACCCCGCACCAGTGCACCCCACTCCCGCTCGATCGCAGCCGCGACGGCCAGCAGCGGGAGCAGGACCACGGGCAGGCGGAGGGTGAGGCGGTTCGGGATGATCCGGTGGCGGAGGTCGATAGCGGTGGCGACCACCAGCGACCAGGTCAGCACCAGCAGCGCCGGAAGGAGCGGATCGGCGCCCCACACCCACGCCAGCGCGCCGAAGAGCAGCCCGGTCGCCACCTCGACGACGAGGTAGCGGGCACTGATGGGTTCGTCGCAGTGACGGCAGCGGCCCCCGAGGACGAGCCAGCTGACGACGGGGACGTTGTCCCGTGCGGCGATCGTGGTCCCACAGCCGGGGCAGGCGGAGCGCCTCGGCTCGGTGACCGTCCCACCCGCCGGCCAGCGGTGGATAGGCACGTTCGCGAAAGAGCCCA
>PXDB01000018.1 GCA_003565155.1 Nitriliruptoraceae bacterium
AGAGGATGTGGCTGGACAGCAGGATGGTCTGGCCGCGGGCCTTGGCCTCGCGCAGGCAGTCCTGGAAGGTGGCCTCCATCAGCGGGTCCAGGCCGGAGGTCGGCTCGTCCATGACCAGCAGCGGGGCCCGGGTCATCAGCGCGGCGATGATCGCGACCTTCTGCCGGTTGCCCTTGGAGTAGCTGCGGCCCTTCTTGCGCGGGTCGAAATTGAACCGCTCGATGAGCTCCGCGCGGTAGGCCTCGTCCTCGCCGCCGGAGGTGGCACCGAGCAGGTCGAGGATCTGACCGCCGGTCAGCTCCGGCCACACGGTGACGTCACCGGGGATGTAGGCGAGGTGGCGGTGGGCGTCGACGGGGTCGCGCCAGGCGTCGACACCCCGGATGTGGGCGCTGCCCTCGGTGGGCTGCATCAGCCCGAGCAGGGTGCGCAGCGTGGTGGTCTTGCCGGCGCCGTTGGGGCCGAGCAGGCCCACGATCTCGCCCTCATGCACGTCGAGGGAGAGGCGGTCGAGGGCCGTGACGTCACCGAAGCGCTTGGTGGTCTCGGTGAACCGGACGACGGGGGGGGTGCGCATGATGTGCTCCTTGGGGGTACTCGATGGATGGGTGGGTTGGAGGTGGACCGGCGGTACGGCGTCACGACAGGTGCTCGATCCGGTCGCAGTGCCGCTCGGCCACGGCCGGGTCATCGGTCACCAGCAGCACCGTCACCCGGGTGCGGTGACGGTCGGGCCGCGCCAGGACGGCGTCGACGTCTGCCGGTACGCAGCACGGCGCCACGACCACCAGCACGTCCGCCTGCACCCCGTGGACCGGCGCCCGGTCATCGCAGGGCAGCACGCGCACACGGCCGTGGAGCAGGTCGGCGTCGGCGACGGGGTCCAACCCGTCGACACGGACCCGCCCACGCTCCGGCACCGCCTCGCCGGTCAGCAGGGCGACGATCGCCGAGCGGACCGTCCGTTCGGTGACCACGACGCCGAAACGCTCCCCGCGGCGGACGACGAGGTCGACACCCTCCAGCCACCGGCCCTCGCCGGCGTGGATCGTGCACTCCTCGAACAGCAACACCGTGGAACCTTCTCGCCGGGCTGCACCTGTCCTGCAGCGCGGTCACCACGATGCCCGGGCCGGCTTTCCCGCCACTTTCCACCCGCTGTCGTGCCGGCTGAGGGCGTTCGACAGCGCACTACAGTGCAGGCAGCCGCCTGGAGGTGGACGTGGAGTTCGGCATCCTCGGACCGTTCCGGCTGCGGGAGCCGGCAGCTCACGAGCTGCCCACGGCAGCCCGCCAACGCAACCTGCTCGCGCTGCTGGTCCTGCACGCCGGCGAGGTGGTCTCCCGGGAGCAGCTGATCGACGGGCTGTGGGGCGCGGCGCTCCCGGACAACCCCCACAACGCCCTGCAGCAGCGGGTGTTCCACGTCCGCAAGCTGCTGGACCCGGCGAACGCGCTGCTCGTCACGGCGCCGGCCGGGTACCGGCTGGCGGTGCCGCCGGAGCAGGTGGACGTCGCGCGGTTCCGAGGTCGGCACCGCCAGGGCCGGGCCGCGCTGTCGGCCGACGACCCGGCGACGGCGGCAACCCACCTGCAGGCGGCGCTGGCGGAGTGGCGGGGCAGCGCCCTGCAGGACATCGACGCCCCCTGGGCCGGCCCGCAGGCCCACCACCTCGATCAGGAGCGGCTCCGGGCGGACGAGGACGCCGCGGAGGCGGAGCTACGGCTCGGCGCCCTGGACCAGGCGGTGGACCGCCTCCAGCGCATCGTCGCCGCCCACCCGCTCCGGGAGCAGCCGCACGGCCAACTGCTGCGCGCGCTGGCCCTGGCGGGACGCCAGGCCGAGGCGCTGGAGGTCTACGACGCGCTGCGCAGCCGCCTGGTCGAGGAGCTCGGCCTCGACCCGTCACCGCAGCTCCGACAGCTCCACACCGACGTGCTCGGGCAGCGGCTCGAACCCGTGGCGGCCACGCCGGGAGGACCCGTCGCGGAACCGGACCCACGCGCGCCGGCTGGGCCTGCAGCCGGCACGACCGCACCTGCGCGAGGCACCCGGCCGGCGCCGCCGGTGCCGTCCAGCAGCTTCGTGGGCCGTGTGACCGAGCAGGGCCGGCTCGCTGACCTGCTCTCCAGCGACCGCGTCGTCACGGTGACCGGGCCCGGCGGTGCCGGCAAGACCCGGCTGGTGACCGAACTGCTCGTGCGCACACCACCCGCCGAGGACGTGGTGTTCGTGGAGTTGGCCACCCTCGAGGACCCGGGCGCCCTGCCGGCCGTGGTGGCGGAGGCAGCCGGTGTCCACGGCCCCGCCGGCGCGGGGATCCTCGAGCTGGTGCAGCGCACCCTGGCGGCCCGCCCGACGGTGCTGGTGCTGGACAACTGTGAGCACCTCCTCGACGCGGTCGCTGCCCTGCTCACCGGCATCCTGCCCTCCTGCCCCCGCCTGACCGTGCTGGCCACCAGCCGCGAACCGCTGGGTGTCGACGGCGAGGTGGTGTGGCCGCTGGACACCCTCGCGGTCCCCGAGGGCGAGGTCGCATCCCTGGCAGCGGCGGCCACCGCACCTGCGGTGGAGCTGCTGCTGGAGCGCGTGCGCACCGCGGCACCCCACCTCGAGGTGGATGACGGCGATGCACCCGCCGTCGTGCGGATCGCGCGGGACCTCGATGGACTGCCGCTGGCGCTGGAGCTCGCGGCAGCACGTGCCCGGACGCTGTCGCTGCAGGAGATCGCCGCACACCTCGACGACCGCTTCCGCCTGCTGTCCGGCGGGCGTCGCAGCGCCCCGCAGCGGCACCGCGCGCTCCGCGCGGCACTCGACTGGAGCTGGGAGCTGTTGGACGAGGCCGACCGGCTGGCGTGGATCGCTGCCGCGGTGCCAGCGACCGGGTTCTCCCTGGAGCTGTTCGCTCCCGTGCTGGCGGCGCTCGACCCGGAGCGGGACGCCCTCGACGCGGTGACGGCGCTCACCGACCGCTCGCTGCTGCGGATCGAGGCCCGCGGACAGCCGACCCGGTACCGGATGCTGGCGTCGCTGCGGGAGTTCGGTCGCGGGCAGGCCGCAGACCCCGATCTGCTCGCCCGTGCCGCACAGGCCCACGCCGCCCACGTCGAGGCCGCCGTCAGCGCAGCGGACCGGGTCGACAGCCACCGCTGGCGCATCGATCTCCAGGGGCAGCGCCGCTGGCTCCCCGACCTCCGGCAGGCGCTCGACCGGCGGCTCGAGCGCGGCGACACCCGCGGCGCGCAGCGCCTGGCCGCCGCGATCGGCTGGCTGGCCTTCCTCACCCCGCTGACGGGCGAGGGCCGCCGGCTCCTCGACCGCAGCCTCGGCCCCCTCGACCAGCTCACCGCCGGCGAGGTGGAACCGCGCGCGGCGATGTGGGCTGCGGGGCTCCGGGTCGGTGACAGCGACGCCGAGGGCGCGGGCTGGGCGCGGCTGGCGCGGGAGGCTGCCGAGGCCGCCGGGGACGACTTCTGTGCCGAGCTCGCCCTGGCCTTCGAGACCGCCTTCCGGCTCCTCGACAACGAGGTGGCGGCCGCCCTGGAGGTCATGCGTCACCGCGCGGACACCACCGAGGGGCTCCTGGAGGGCACCTGGCGACTGCTGGCGGCGAAGGTCCTGACCGCGCTCGGTCGTCTCGCGGAGGCGGAACGCGCGGCGCTCCGCTCGGTCGAGGTCCTCGACGCCGCCGGTGCGCCAAGCCACCTGTTCGCCGGGGACGTCCTCGTGCACCTGCCCCAGCTGCGGGGCGACGTGGACGCGGTGCGTGCTGCTGCGCAGCGGTGCATCACGGCGTGCCGGGCGCACGACGCCGCGGAGCCGGAGGTGGAGCTGCTCGGGATGCTGGCGATGGTCGAGGCCGCGGTGGGGGCCCACGACCGGGCGGACGAGCTGCTCGCGCACGCGCGGGCGATCACGCGCCGTTCCAGCTGGCCGATGGTGGAGGCGATCGTCGCCCAGGCCGAGGGGTACGCGCACTGGCGCGCGGGTGACCTGACCGCAGCCCGCTCCGCCTGGGAGCAGGCCCTCGACCTGCATCACTGGACCGGGCTCGGGTTCGGGGAACCCTTCATCCTCTGGGGGCTCGGCCACCTCGACCTGGCAGTGGGGGCGCCGCAGGCTGCGCTCGCCCGCGGCCGGGCGGCGCTTGCGGCGGCCGCCGCGCGCGACGACCGCGATCTGGTGGCCACCGCGTTGGAGGGGCTGGCGGCGGTGGCGCTCGAGCTGACGGCTGACGAGGGTGCCGCCCAACTGCTCGGCAGCGCCGAGGCCGTGCGTGCCGGCATGGGGGCGGGCGCCCCGGTCATCACCCGTGACCTCGCCGCGCGCACCCGCACCGAGGTCGATGCCCGGCTCGGGGCGGCACGTGCCGCCGCCGCACGGGCGACCGGCGCGGCGCTCGAGCAGGAGGACCTCGCCGCCCTGGTGGCCCAGCTCGACCCCGTGGCGGGCAGGGCAGCGCCCGCGGGCTGAACGGCAGCCGGCCACCGCTGTGGCTGACGACGCATCGGCGTCAGCTCGCCCGCGGCGCCGACGGCGGGTCCTGCGGTCCGTCGTCTGCAGCGGTGGGCTCCCCCGCGGCATCCTCGCCCGGCACCGCGGCCCGCCGCCCACCCGCCGACCTCGGGTGGAGACCGGCGTCGTCCGCCCGTTCCCGCGCCTGCTCACCGAGCTCATGGGCGCGCTCGCGCACCTGCTCCCCCAGCTCCCCCGCGCGCTCGCGGGCGTGCTCACCGAGCTCACGGAGCTGCTCGGTCCGCTCGTCCACGGCGTGACGGGCCTGCTCGGTGACGAGCTCCGCGCGGTGCCGTGCCTCCTCGGTGAGTTCCTTGGAACGTGCGGCGAGCTCCGTTCCGGCGCTCTGGGCCCGGGCCCGGGCCTGTGCCAGCCGCTCCTCGAGCTCATGCTCCTCGGCGTAGCGGGCCATGCGCTCCCGCGCCGCTGCCACCGACGCCGCCATGCTGTCCTGGTACCGCTCGAGGTTCTGCCGCGCCGTGGCGGTCGGGGATGCCGGCGTCGCGTACGGCGGCCACCACCGGGCGCCAGGATCGGCCTGCGGGTAGGTGTCGCGCAGCTCGTCGCTACGGTCCAGCAGCACCGCGGCGATCCGTCCGGTCAGCGCTGCTGCGTCCTCGTCGGCGCGGGGCTGCAGCAGATCCAGGGACATCGTGACCACCGCACCCCGCTCCGGGAACCGGACCACGGGCGAGAAGCCGCGCTGGGCACCGAAGTGGGTCACCACCAGCACCTCCGCGCCGGCCTCCAGGGCGAGGCGCGCCGCCCCGTGCCGCAGGGGGAGCAGGGTGCCGTCGTGGGTGACGGTGCCCTCCGGCGCGAACAGGATGGTGGCGCCACCGCGCAGCTCCTCCACCGCGCGGTCGTAGGCCGCCTCGCGACCCCGGTCGTCGGTGCGCAGCACGGGGATCGCCCCGGCCGCGCGCGCCAGCGTGCCGAGGACGGGGACGTCGAACAGCTCCGCCTTGACGAGCGGGCGGACCCAGTGCCGTAGCCCACGCCACACCACATCGGCGACCAGGAACCCGTCGACCGTCGAGGTGTGGTTGAACACCGCCACCAGGGGGCGTTCAGGTGGGGGGATGCGCGCCGGGGGCCGGGCGTGCACCCGCCACCCCCGCAGGCGGCGCAGCGTCCCCACCACCAGCGCCACGAGGAACCGCCACGCCCAGGTGGGCCGTCGACGTGCGCCTGTCGTCACGGCACCTCTCCGTTGCGAGCCGCGATCCGCCGATCGCCCCGGCGGTGGACGGTACCGCCCTGCGCGTCGCCGGCTCAGCCGGCCGCCCCGCCCCGACCGCTGTTCGCCGCGCGCTCCGCTTCATCGGCGACCATCTGACGCTCCTGCTCGCGCTTGCGAGCCGCCTGCCAGGGCCAGTGCCCCTCGGTCTCCACCTCGATGGCCCAGCTGAGGAAGGTCCTGATCAGCACGAGCACCCCGAGGGCCGCAACGTTGGGCAGGGTCAGCTCCAGGGCCACGGTGAGGATGATGTCCGCCGCGATCAGCACCTCGAGCCCCAACAGCAGGGCACGGCCGAGCGACATGCGGGTCTCGACAAACACCGCCTCCCACCTGCGCCCCTGGACGCGACGGAGCACGGCCCGACCCAGGGAGAACACCACCCCGAGGGCGAGGATCGCGACCGCGACCAGCTCGATGGCGATCACCACCATCCCGATCAGCTCATACACGTCCATCGTCGCTCCTGCCCGTGGGCGCTCAGGGGTCGATCTCGGTGAGGAAGCGGCCGGCGGCCCACCCGGTCCCGCCGTCGGTCAGGCGCACCTCCACCCACAGGGCACCCTCGACCGTCTCCGTGCGTCCGGTGCCCTCGACCACCTCGCCTGCGGCCAAGCTGTCGATGATCGGCTCGGCGGTACCCGGGCCCCGACGCACGTTGAGGGCGCTGGCGTCCACCACCTGCCAGGTTGCCACCTCCGGGGTGTCCGCTGGCGGGGGGTCGACGGGCGGGTCCGCGACGCCGGGCAGCCACCCGGTGCTCCATGCCCAGCCACGCGCTGCTGCCGCGTCCCACCCTGCCGGCAGCAGCGCGGCGAGCGCGGCGCGGTGGTCATCATGGGGCGCCCACGGCCGCTCGGCGGGCGCTGTGGCAGCGAGCAGGAACAGGGCCACCGCCGGCAGGACCAGCAGGCCACCGCGACCGCCCGGCAGCGCGCGGATGCCCGCACCCACCGCTGCGCCGCCACGCAGGGCTGGCCGCCGACCCCGCCGACGGGTGATCTGCCACACCATCCCCGCCGCGGCGACGGGCACGAACCACCGCGCGGCGAAACCGGTCGCGTCCATGGCGCTCCCGGGTCCATCGAGCAGCCCGTGGAGCCAGGTGAGCCCGCGATCCACGGCGACACCCCACAGCAGGACCAGCAGGACCCCGCCGAGGAGGCGCCAGGGGCCCCTCAGCAGCACCCCTACCAGGCGGAAGGGCAGCCCGACCACGGCCCACCCGCGGATCGTCGGGGGCCAGCCACCGACCAGCCGCAGGAAGGGGTCGGCCAGCAAGCTGGCCACCCGGTCGACCACGACCCAGGCCAGCACCGTGGACGCCGTGGCCACCGGCCAGCGCAGCCCTGCGGCTGCCACCAGCAGCGCCAGCGACGGCGCGACCAGCGCCCCCGCCACCCGCGGCCTGACGCGCCGCCGGACGCCACCCCCGGCCGAACCAACGGACACGCCCGTGGGTGGCGGTGTGCGCTCGACCTGCGGGATCGGCTGCGTCACATCCTGCTGCGCCACCCCGGAGGGGCCCGCCGACGGCAGCTGCGGCAGGAGCAGCGCAGCCGCGAGCAGGCGCCCGACCCGGGCCTCGGGGTCCAGCGCCGCGTCGAACAACGGTGGCGGCTGCCGCCCGGCCAACCCCTCCCGCAGCCGTCGTCGCACACGCCCGGGTGCGTCGGGGTCGGTGAGCAGCTGCACCGCACACGCGTCGATGACCTCCTCGGCGTCGCCGCCGACCCTGCCGCTCGGAGATGCGTGCAGCGCGAGCAGGTCGAGGACCTCCCGGCGGGCGGTGTCCCAGTCGCGGGCCAGCTCCGCCGCCCACGGCGCATCCTCGGAGGCCGCCACCTGCTCCAGCAGGCGTTGCTCGCGGATGGCCCGCAGCCGGACGTCCGGGACCGAACCGGGGCCCTCACGCACCGCCCTCGCCGCGAGGTCGGCGAGCTGTTCCCGCGACAGCGCGGGGCCGGGTGGTCCGCGAAGCCCGTCACCGGCACCGGTCGTGGGGTGACCCGCGGCCCGGCTGGTCCCCGGTGGCGTCCCGGTCATCGGTGTCGCGCCTCCCGAGCCCACTGCGTGTCCGCGGCCGTGCCGCAACCTACAGTCCCGACCCGACCGTCACCACGCGGTGTGACACCTGCGGCACGGAGCCGAGCCATGCCCCACGCCCCGGAGCGGGCCAGCTTCGTGCGCCGGGAGAACCGTTTCGTCGCCCACGTCACCCGCGCGGGCGGCGACGAGGTCCGGGCCTACGTGCCCAACACCGCCCGCCTCCGCGAGGTCCTGCGGCCGGGCGCGGAGGTGGTCCTGCGCCCGAGCGGGACCAGTCGGCGGCGCACGCAGTGGACCCTGACCCGGGTGTGGGACGGCACCTGGGTGTCGCTGGAGGCCAGCGCCGCACCCACGCTGGTCGTCGACCACCTCGGCGCGGGCGGCACCCTGCCGGGGTGGCCGCCCGCGGTCGCCGTCCGGCGTGAGGTCACCTGCGGAGCGCACCGTTTCGACCTGGAGCTGACGCTGCCGGACGGTGAGCGGGGCCTGGTCGAGGTCAAGTCGCTGTCGCGTGTCCACCGCCGTGCCGCGCCCCTGTCGGGCACACCATCGGCGCGGGGGACCGCCCAGCTGTCCTCCCTGGCCCGGCTGGCCGCAGCGGGGGAACGGGTGGCGGTCGTGCTGGTGGTACAGCGCGGCGACGTGGACCTGCTGGACCTCACCGCGGAGGCGGATCCCGGTTGGCGGACCGCGGTCACCGCCGCCCGCGCGGCCGGGGTGCACTGCATCGCCTACCGCTGCGAGGTGGACCCGGTGACCGCACGTCTCGGTCAGCCGCTGGCGATCCGCGACCGTCCGCCGGCCGAGCTGGCTGCGGTCTACCTCGACAGCTGCATCGACCTCGAGCTCGCTGCGGGCACCGTGACGATCCGCGCCCGCGAGGAGGGCACCGGTCCCGGGCAGCTGCCCGGAGCGCTCGCGGACGCGGCCACGCAGCTGCACGTGGTCACCGCCTGCAACCCCTACTCGGCCCCCCTTCCGGCCCGGATCAACGCCGACCGCAACCGGCTCCTGGCCGCGGAGCTCGACGAACTGGGCTACCGCTGGGTGCCGGCCCACGGTCGCGCACCCGACGGCCACTGGCGGGAGCCGGGCTTCGGCGTGCTCGACGGGGACACCGATGCCCTCCTCGCGCTCGCCCGCCGTTTCGAACAGCACGCGATCTACGGCCTGACCGGCAGCGAGCTGACGGTGCGGTGGACCGACCCCACCCTGCCCACCGCGCGGGCGGCCTGGGACCTCGCCTGAGGTCGACGACCACGGTCGAGCGGCCCTTGACCCGAGCTGACCGGGCTCACAAGCTGTGGGTTGGAACAGACCGACGGACGGGAGGGAGCCCCGTGGCAGAGAACGTGTACAAGGTCATCGAGCTGGTGGGCACGAGCACGGAGTCGTGGGAACGTGCGGCAGCCGCCGCCGTTGAGCGTGCGGACCAGTCGCTGCGCGACCTCAGGGTCGCGGAGATCAGCCAGTTGGACATGACGATCGAGGACGGCCGGGTCGCGACGTACCGCGCCAAGGTCAAGGTGTCCTTCAAGTACGAGTCCGCCTGAGCCCGGCCCGCGCGGCGACCAGCGCCGTGCACGTCGACACCCAGCGGCCCGGCCGATCGCCGGGCCGCTGGCCGGCGTTGCCGCTCCCGCAGGGTGGCGTCGACGAGAGGTAGTTGCTGACTACAACCAACCCTCCTACCGTGGGGGCATGGCCGACGAGCACACACCCCACGCGGACCTCGAGCGTGCCCTGACACGGTTGGTCCGGCGGGCGTTCCTGCCGACGGCGGGCGCACGGTCGCGGGCGCACGCCGGCGTCGACCTGGAGCGCGCGGCTTACACCACCCTGGTCCGCATCGCGCACCTCGACGGCGCGCGGCTGTCCGACATCGCGGCCGGGATGGGGCTGGAGGTCTCCACCGTCAGCCGGCACGTCAAGCGGCTGGTTGCCGACGGCTACGTCGAGGTGGCAGCGGACCCGCAGGACGCCCGGGCACGCCGCTACTCCCCCACGGCCGACGGCCGTGACGCCCTCGCGCGCATCCGCGACGCCCGCCGTGCGCGCCTCGCTGCGCTGCTCCACGACTGGCAGGACGAGGAACTGCGCGATCTGGCCAGCAAGCTCGGCCGCTTGGTCGACGCCCTCGAGGCGGAGGAACGGGCGTGAGCCCGGACCACGCAGACCGCGGACACCCCGACGGCAGCACGCAACCTCCCGGGGGCGATGGGGCCTCGGACAGCGCACCGCCCCTGACCCACCGCCAGATCCTGACGGTGCTCGGTGGACTGCTGACCGGCATGTTCCTCGTCGCCGTGAGCCAGACCAGCGTGACCACCGCGCTGCCCACGATCGCCGGGGAGCTCGGTGGCATCGAGCTGATCGCCTGGATCGTGACCGCCTACCTGCTCGCGGCCACCGCGGCCACGCCGCTGTTCGGTCGGCTGTCGGATCTGTACGGCCGCCGACGCGTCTTCCAGGTCGCGATCGTCATCTTCCTCGTCGGCTCCGTGCTGTGCGCCTTGGCGCCGAACATGGCGTCCCTGATCGCCGCACGAGCGGTCCAGGGCGTGGGTGGTGGGGGCGTGATGGCCCTGACCATGACCATCATCGGGGACCTGCTGTCACCGCGGGAGCGCGGGCGCTACCAGGGCTACATCGGAGCGGTGTTCGGCTTCGCCTCCGTGACGGGACCGTTGGCCGGTGGCTTCCTCGTCGACCACATCCACTGGCGGTGGGTGTTCTGGATCAACCTGCCCATCGGCATCGCGTCACTGGTGGTGACCTCCCGCGTGCTCCGACTGCCGCACCGGCGGGTGGAGCAGCGCCTGGATCTGCTCGGCGCCGGCCTCATGGTCACGAGCATCACCGCGCTGCTGCTGGTGACCGCATGGGGCGGCAGCACCTACCCATGGCGCTCCCCGGAGATCGCCGCGCTGACGGTGGGAGGTCTCCTGCTCGGCCTGCTGTTCGTGCGACGCCAACGCACCGCCGCGCAGCCCATCATCCCGCTGCGGCTGTTCGCGTCGCGCACCTTCGGCCTGGTCACCGCGTCCGGCCTGCTGGTCGGCGCCGCGATGTTCGGCTCCATCGTCTTCCTCCCCGTGTTCTTCCAGCTGGTGACCGGCGCCACCGCCACCCAGGCCGGCCTGCTCCTCATGCCCCTCATGGGTGGCGTCATCGTGTCCTCCACCCTCTCGGGTCGGATCATCACGCGGACGGGGCGGTACAAGGCGCACCCGATCACCGGCACGATGCTGGTCGCGCTCGCTCTGCTGCTGCTGGCCACGATGGACACCACGACCTCCCGCGTGGAGGCGGGCGCCTTCACCGCGGTGCTCGGCGTCGGACTCGGCATGGTCATGCAGAACCTCGTGCTGATCGCCCAGAACGACGTCCCCGCGGCCGACCTCGGCGCGGCGACCGCCACCGTGGGCTTCTCCCGCACCCTCGGGGGCTCGATCGGCAGCGCACTGCTCGGCGCGGTGATGGCCGCGGGGCTGTCCACACGCCTCGCCGGGCTCGCTGCGGGCCTGCCCGATGACGTTGACCTCGACCCCGCGGCCGTGCAGGGCAGCCCGGAGACCATCCTCGCCCTGGATCCGGTGGTCCGCGACGCGGTGGTGGAGGCCTTCTCCGGCGCGCTGTCCACCACCTTCCTGGTCGCGGTCCCGCTGGCCGTGCTGGCGTCCGCGCTGCTGAGCGCACTGCCCGTCCAGACGCTGCGCGAGACCCGGCACGTCGGCGGCGGGCCGCACTGACACCCCGCCGGCCCGGGACGTGCGATGCTCCCCGGCAGGTCGGCTGCTCGAGTGGCGCCGATCGTCGCGCGGACGGAGCATGAGCGAGGCTGCACGATGGACGACAGCACCCCCGAGGTCAGCGGCAGCACCGAGGAGACCTGGTGGCGCCGACGCCGGGATGCGGCGGCCTTCGACCGGGCGAAGGCGACCCTGCGCACCCCGATGACCGTGCTCGCCCTGGTCTTCACCGCCGGGCTCGTGCTCGATGTCAGCCAGGAACTGCCCCCGCGTGCCTCGACGGCCGTGACGGTGAGCAACGTCGTGGTCTGGGCGGCCTTCGCGGCCGAGTACCTGTGGCTGCTCCGGCTGGCGCCCGACCGTGGCCGGTACGTGCGGACCCACCTGCTGGACCTGGTGATCGTGCTCCTGCCGATGCTGCGACCGCTGCGCGCGCTGCGGGTGCTGCGCGTCGTTGCCGTCGTCGTACGCGCGTGGCACCAGGTGTTCTCGGTGCTGCGCCACCGGGGGCTGGGCAAGATCATCGCTGCCGTCGTCGCACTGATGATCGTCGGCGGCGTGCTCACCTTCGCGCTGGAGCCCGACACCTTCACCACCGTCGGCAACGCCGTCTGGTGGGTGCTGGTCACCTCGACGACCGTGGGGTACGGGGACTTCGCACCGGTCGGCGCACCGGCCCGCGCCATGGCCGTGCTGGTGATGTTCCTGGGCATCGGGCTCGTCGGCGTGATCACGGCCAGCATCGTCGACTTCATGACGGAGGAGGGGCTGACCAGGGACCCGGCGTCACCTGGCGATGGGACGGCCGCCACCCCGCCGACCGCCGGGACCGCGCCGGCCTGCGCGGCCTGCGAGGAGTCCGCGGCACGGCTCCGGACCGTGGAGGCACGGCTCGACGAGGTGCTCCGACGGCTCGGCGACGCGCACGTGCCCCCCGGGCCCGACGCAGCTCCGATGTGAGCACCCGCCTTTCGGCATCGTCGCACGACAGTGGTGCGGGCGCACGACGACTCTGCGTCAGTTCAATATTGACGCAGAGTGATTCCACGTCTGGCATGGTCACCGTCGAACGGACCGGAGGCCACACCGACCGGAGGACACGCGGTGTCACAGCCCGCCCCGCAGGGCGTCGGTGCGCCGACGCACCCGCACCACCAACCCGGGCGGCCGCGTTGCGACCATCTCGTCAGCTTCTACGAGGATGCGGACTTCCTCGCCGCAGCGGTGGGTCCCTTCCTCCTCGAGGGGCTCGAGCACGGCGAGACGGTCCTGGTGGTCGCACGCCCGGAGCACCGCGCGGCCTTCGCGAAGCAGCTGGTGGCCGCTGGCCACGACCTCGACCGCAGCCGCC
Organism: Nitriliruptoraceae bacterium; assembly: GCA_003565155.1. Taxonomy (GTDB): domain Bacteria; phylum Actinomycetota; class Nitriliruptoria; order Nitriliruptorales; family Nitriliruptoraceae; genus T1Sed10-7. The sequence continues at coordinate 12,912 of PXDB01000018.1, forward strand.
GCGAACAGCGGTACCGGGAGCTCGACGCCGCCAGCACCCTGGCCGAGCTGGCACCCGACGGTGCGCTCACCGCCGAGCGGTTCTCCGAGGGCATCGCCGGTGCGGTCACCGCCCTCGCGCAGGCCCCCGGGGGCTTCCGGGCGTACGGGGAGATGGTGGCGCTGCTCTGGGAGCGTGGCGCGCTCGCGCTGGCGCTGGAGCTCGAGGACCGGTGGAACGCGGCGCTGGCCGAGGTGACCTTCCCCATGTTCTGCGGCTACCCGCTCGCGGCCTTCGACACCCCGGAGACCACCGCACGGTTCCACGACGTGTGCGCACGGCACACGCGGGTCACCACCAACAGCTACGGCGCGCTGCGCGGCGCCGACGCGGGCAACGTGGTCATGCTGCCGGTCAACGAACCTGGTGGCAGCCGCAGCTGACCCCTACGCCGACCCCGGGGCGCTCCCCCCGGGCGCAGCACCGCCGACGGCGGCGACACGCCGGGCCGTGGGTCACCTCGCGCCCGCCAGCTCCGCTCTGCGGGCCAGGGCCAGCTCCCGGATCCGCGCGATGTCCTCGTCGGTGTAGATGCCGTTGACGCCGGAGATGGTGGCCAGCTGCATCCCGTGCTTGAGACCGAGCTTGTAGATCTCCTTCACCTTCTCCCACTCGATCGCGCGGCCGACGGTGAAGGTCTCGTACCGCCCCTCCAGCGCCAGCACCACGGTCTCCGCCAGACAGGCGTAGGCGACCCCCGGCGGCAGGCCGATGCCCCGCATCTGCACGTCATCGCCGGGGAGCTGCACCTCACCGGACTCCACGACCAGGACGTCGGGACGCTTGGCCACATCCTCCGCGGACAGGTCGAGGGGCCGTGCCACGTCGGTGATGACGCACCCGGGCTTGACCTGCATGATGTCGATGACCCGCTTGCCGGCACCGGAGGTCGCGGTCACGATCACGTCCATCTCGCCGAGGTGGCCGTCCGGGGTCGCGGCGACGTGGATCTCCGCCCGCGGATCGTCCTTCTCGATGTCGCGCTTGAGCGCCAGCAGCTTCGCGGTCTCGGGAGAGACCAGGAACAGCTCGTCGCTGGAGAGGGCGAGGAGCCGCGCGCAGACCGACCCGATCGCACCCGTGGCACCGACGACCATCGCCTTGCCGGAGATCCGGCCCTGCTCGTCCACCTCGGCCAGCCCGAGCTTGAGCACGGCGTCACGCGCGGCCCACAGCGCACCGGACGCGCTGTAGCTGTTACCGGTGGTGATGGGCAGCGGCGCGCGGCGCGCCACCGTCACCCCCGCATCACCGACCACCTTGGTGAAGGCGCCGAGCCCCATGATCTGGGCCCCGAGCTTGCGCGCGGTGTCGGCTGCGGCCAGCAGGCGGCCGTAGGTGAACTCCGGGCGGTGGGCCATCAGCTCCTTGGGGGTCCCCGCGACGGTGATCAACCACCCCTCCGCTTCGGCGCCGGTCGGCGAGGTGATCCCGGTGACGTGGCTGTAGGTGAAGGGCGGCAGGTAGGCCAGCGCCTTCTCCATGGCGTCCATCGCCGGTCCCGGCGCGTACTTGGCGACGGTGCCCAGCGGCTCGACGCTGCGGAAGTACTCCTGGGACAGGGGGTGGATGACGAAGGCGAAGCGGCTCTTGCGCTTCGGCCCGTTCGGGTACAGCGTGCGCGCCTCGAGCCCGGCGGAGACGATCATCTCCAGCAGGTCGTCGTTGGTGAGCCCCTCCCCGCCGGTGGTCATGGCCACCATCATGGCTTCCATCACGCCGGCGTTGACGGTGACCTCGAAGGGCTGCGGGACGGTGTCGAGCACCATGTCGACACCCCGACTGCCCAGATCGGCCAGCCGCTCGTCGGAGATCGCCGAGCTGATCAGGGTCTTTCCCGCCAGGTCCTCCAGGCCGAACCCGATCAGCTCCTCGTAGGTCGCCACGACCACGTCGCAGTTGCGCGCCGCCTGACGGGCCAGGGCGTGGCTGAGCTTGTGGCCAGGCGTGGTGAACGGGCTCTTCACCGGGTCGGGCAACTGGCTGATGGGCCACGACGCCGCCTTCGCGGCGAGCCCGAGCAGCGGGTTGGCATCGAAGGTCGCCGGCAGATCGAAACGCAGGAGCGGGTCAGCGAACTCCAGGTTCTGGGTGAACTCCTTGAGCACCCGTGTGGTGCGGTCGTGGTTGACGCCGCCGAGGACCACGGTGCGGGCGTTGTTGAAGTAGCCCGGCATCTCGTTGTTGACCTGCCGGATCGCCCACTCCTGGAGCACATCGTGCAGGTTGTGGCCGTCGACGACCGGCACGTCGCCGGCGGCCGGGCGCAGGCGCTCGAGGACCTCGGGTTCGCCATCGAAGACCCCGACGGCCCGGGCCTCTCTGAGGCCGGTCAGGGCGATCACATCCGCTCTGGTCGCCCACGTGCGGATCAGCTCCTCCGCGGTGTCGGGATCACCATCGGCGCCGGCCCGCACCAGTCGGTACGGCCGACCCAGGAAGGTGACCTGCTGGTCGTAGTCCCGCTCCGAGGAGGAGAGGCTGACGTTGACGACGAGGCGGTGGGGTGTAGTCATCGGGATCCCTCGTTCCGGCGTGCGCTCGGGCTCAGACCATCGCTGCGGAGTCGATCTCCGGGTGGTCGTCCATGAACTGCAACAGCGTCGCCGCGTAGCTGTCGAAGGTGGGGCAGCTCACCCCGGTGTCGGCGAGGTCGGCGACCGTGTTGGTCGTGTCGTAGGTGGTGGGCATGTCGAAGTAGTCGAGGAACTCCGCGGGCAGGCCCAGCAGCCACTCGAGCCCCGGCACCCGGCGCACGATGAGACGGGTGGGGCCCAGGGGAACCGGCAGCCAGACCAGGCGCTTCCCGAGATGGTCCGCGAAGATCTCCGCGACCTGGCGGTTGGTGGGCGGCGACGGGTCGCTGAGGGCGTAGGTGCGGCCCTCGGAGCGTGGCAGCACGGACAGCTCGTCCATCGCCGCGATCACGAAATCGCGTGGCACCAGGGACGCCTTGATGTCGGCGTTGATCGCCGGGAGGACGGCGACGGGCAGGGGCTGGCGGCGGAGGAACCGGGCGACGAAGTACGGCCCGTCGAACTTCTGCGTCTCGCCGGTCCGGGAGTCACCGACGACGATGCCGGGACGGTAGACCGTGGCCGGCAACCCCGCCTCCATCGCCTCGCGAACCAGTACCTCCGCAGCGAACTTGGTGGACTCGTAGTGGTTGTTGAAGCGCTGCCCGCGGTCCAGGTCCTCCTCGGTGAACACCCCGCGGTGCCGTCCACTGACGTAGCAGGTGCTGATGTACTGCAGGCGGCGGAACGCGGGACGCTCCGCGCAGAACTCCAGGACCCGTGCCGTGCCGTCGACGTTGACGCGCTGGGCGACGCGCTTGGCCACCGTCAGGTCGTAGACGGCGGCGAGGTGCCACACCTCGCTGACCTGTTCCAGCAACGCCCGGTGGACCGGGTCGATGCCGAGGCCACGGCGGGTGATGTCGCCGGTGACCAGCTCGGTCCGCCCGGCGATGTCGGGATGGGCCTCTTCGATGTCGGCCAACCGCTGTCGGGCGGTCCGCAGGTGCTGCGGTTGCACGACGCAGACGGCACGAACCCCGTCCCGCTCCGGGCGTGCCAGCAGCCGCGGCAGCAAGGCGGAGCCGAGGAAACCGGGGAACCCGGTCATCAGCAGAGCGGTCATCCCATCACCCCCTGGGGCGTTCCATGGCGTGGATGCCCCGGCGCGTCGTGGTACGGGCGGTCGCAGCGGCGCGGCCGCCACCTTCACCCATCATGCCAGCGACAGTCAACACCACCATGGGCCACCGCGACGGGACCGAGAGGCACACACTTCCCCGGCGAAGGTCCCGTCCGATCGGCACGACACCGCACCACGTTTGACGCCCGCGGCTCGCGCTGTTTCCGTGGAGGGGCTACGACAGCCAACCGTTCCGACGGCCCCCCGCGGGGGAGGGAGACCGTTCCATGGCAGAGCACCCGCACGAACACCGTCCACCAGCGCGACGCGGCCACGACGCCTCCGGTGAGCAGGAGACGCCGGAGACCGACACCCCGGACACCGGCGCAGCGTCGATGGCCTCCGCCCGATCGCGCGCAGCACTGAGCGGCATCGGTCTGCTGGCGGCCGGTGGGATCCTCCTCGCGGCGCAGTTCGGACTGATCGAGTTCAGCATCGGGGAGATCATCACCGGTTGGTGGCCCGTGCTGGTCATCGCGTACGGCGTCGGCGCCCTCCTGGACCGCCACTACGCGGAGGGCGGCGTGCTCACCGCGGTCGGGGTGCTGCTGCTGGCCTCGACGACCGGCGTGGGACCCGACATCGGGGTGCTGGGCCTGGTCGCGATCGCCCTCATCGGTGCGGGCATCGCCACGGTCGCCGAGTCGATGACCCAGCGGTCCTCACAGCAGAGGTGACGCCGGGCGCGCATCCTCCTCCGGCGAGCGCTTGCGCCAGCCACCGACGTCGTGTCCGGAGACCGCGTCAGCCACGCACGCTGCCCTCCAGGGGGGTGGCGAGCAGGTGTTCGAGGTCGGTGGTGTCGACCATCGGGTCGTCCAGATCGACCAGGATCCGGGTGTGCGACAGGGTCCACGCCCGGCCCGTCACCTCCGTATGGCGACCCTGGTAGGGGCCGATCTGCGCCGCGCCCCGCATCGTGCCGGTGAAGGTGCTGCCCCGCGGCGAGGTGGTCCGCAACCACCCGCCCTCCGTGAGGGCGCCACGGTCCGCGAGCCGGACCAGGCGGGCCGTGGTACCCGTTCCTGTCGGGCTGCGGCAGATCACGCCGGGATGCACGTAGGTCGCCGAGCGCGACGTGAAGCCTCCGTCCTCGACCCGCTCCAGCGGGCCGGCGAGGTGGAGGAAGGGCAGCGGTCCGGCGTAGCCGAGCGTGGGGTGGGTGGCGGCGAAGCCCGGGTGCACCACCTGCATGAACGCGGTGCCGAAGGCCGCGAGCGCCGGCTCCTCCCCGCGCACCAGGTCGAAGCCCAGCGGTGCGGCGTCGGTGAGGGCGTAGAACCCCCCGCTCCACACCAGGTCGTACACCACCTCGCCGTAGCCGGGCACCTCGGCGACCCGGTCCCGCTCGGCCACGAACGCCGGCTCGCCGCGCACCGTCACCGACCGCACCCACCCGTCCCGACAGGCTGCGGTGACGTGGGCCAGGCCCGCCGGTGACTCCAGCGTCAGCTCGCGTACCCCGTCGTCGGGCATCGGCACCAGCCCGGCCTGCAGCACCGCGGTCGCCGTGCACATGGTGTTGGAACCGGAGTAGGGCGGGTAGCCCATGGCCTCCATGATGACGTAGCCGACCTCGGCGTCCGGATGGGTGGCGGGCAGCACGAGGTCGACGGACATGGCCGGGTCGCCGTAGGGGTCGGAGAGCAGCAGGCGCCGGAGCCCGTCGCCGTGCGCCTCCAGCTCCCGGGCCTGCTCCAGCACGCTGCTGCCCGATACCGGCCGTACCCCGTCGAGCACGACCCGGCTGACGTCGCCGCCGGCCTGCATGTCGAGCAGCTCGAGCACCCGGATCCGGTCGGTGGCCCTAGGCGCCATAGGGTGCCCCGTACCGCTCCCACTTGGTGTCGGGCACCACCACGAGGTTGCCGATGAAGCGTTTGGCCATGAACGCCTCCTGGGCCCGGTGGAACGCCGACAGCGGGTAGGTGGCGTGCAGCAGCGGCCGGATCGTGCCCGCTTCGATGTAGTGCACCAGCCGACGGAACGCGGTGCGGGTGCCCTGTGAGGAACCGTGCAGCTGCAGGTGCTTGAGGTACATCGTGCGCAGGTCAAGCTGGACCACGGGACCGGCGATGGCGCCGGAGGTGGTGTAGCGCCCCTCGGGTCGCAGGATCCGCAGCAGGTCGTTGAACAGCGGCCCGGCGACCAGATCAGCGACCACGTCGATCGGTGCACCGCCGGTCATCCCGTCGACCGCGGCCACCAGGTCGCCGTCGTCCCGCAGCACCACGCCCTCGGCCCCCAGGGCCAGGATCGCGTCCTGTTTTCCGGCGCTGGTCACCGCGTAGGGGATCGCCCCACGGGCGCGCACCAGCTGGATGAGCCCCGAGCCGACGCCACCCGAGGCCCCGGTGATCAGCACCCGCTCCCCGGCTTCGAGGCGCACGCGGTCCAGCATGTGCTCGGCGGTGAGGTAGGCGCAGCAGAAGGTCGCCAGCTGCGCGTCGTCGAGGTCGGTGTCGACCGTGTGCGCGTTCTCGGCGGGCACGGTCATGTACTCCGCGTAGCCACCGTCGCGCCCGTGGCCGATGTAGTCGATGTCGGCGAGGTGCTCATCGCCCTCCGGCCGGTTGTAGATGCTGAAATCGACCATCACCCGTTCGCCGAGGCGGTGCTCGCTGACGCCGTCGCCGACGGCGGCGATCATCCCGACGGTGTCGGTGCCCTGGATCCGGGGGAAGGTCAGCGTCGATCGCCCGCGCCGCCACGTGGACACCGAGGCGGCGTCGGTCTCCGTGCCGTACGCGCCCTCCCGCACCCACACGTCGGTGTTGTTCATCCCGCAGGCGGTCACCTCGATCAGGACCTCACCGGGCGCCGGGTCCGGCACGGGGACGTCATCACGGATGACCAGACGGTCGAGGCCGCCGTGGCCGGTGAGCTGGACGGCCTGCATGGTCGTGGGACGCACCTGGTCCTCCTGCTCGGCGCCGCCCCGCGCACCGTGCAGCGTGGGGTGACACGTGGTCGCTGGCCCGGTCGATCACCTCGGCGGCGTCCTGCCAGGACACCGGGTTGCCGGACCGGAACCTAGTCAGCCGTCCCGGGCGCCGACGCCTGACGCCCTCACGTTCGCGCGCTGTACCCGCGGTCACTCAGGCGCTGACGAACCATCCCCGTCCCTCGCCGCGTAGACCGCCCAGCCGACGGAGGCGAACCCGACGAACGCGCTCCCGGCTGCCACGACCAGGTCCGGGTCGTCGGGTATCGCCCACTGCCCGAGCGCCAGCCCGAGCATGAACCCGCCGAGCAAGAAGAGCGGGTAGGCGAGGGGGATCCGGCCCTTCGGCTTGCTGTTCGAACCCATGCAACTGACCTTGTTCGCGGACGTCCTGTGCGCTTCTGCCGGGGCTCCGAGCGCCCTGCAACGGCGCGCACGAGCTCGTCGACCCGTGCGCTGGAGGGACCCGTCCCACCTGCCATAGTGCACGACCTGCCAGCGGTCAAGGGCGGCTAGCGGCCCGGCGAGTCGCTCAGCAGCTCCGCAGTCCCCGCTGTGGGAGCCGACCGGTATGGAAGGCGATGCGTTCCGGAGCACCGACCGCGCTGACGCGGAGATCGGCTTCTGCTGCCTGAACGCCCAGCTGCGCGACGACGCCCGCCTCGGACGGCTCTCCCTCAACGACGGTGCCCGCGACGACGTCCAGATCGTGCCGCAGGAATGGGTCGAGCGCTCCGTCACTGCCGAAGCGCCGCGCCTAGAGCCGGGTGAGAACCCGGACTCGGACTGGACGTTCGGCTACGGCTACAAGTGGTGGATCCCGGAGGATCCGCGGCCCGGGGAGTTCACCGCGATCGGGGTCTGGGGCCAGTACATCTACGTTGACACCACCCACGAGATCGTGATCGCGAAGTCCAGCACCGACTACTGGTTCGACGAGAACGATCACGAGACCATCGAGGTGTTCCGTGCCATCGTTGATGCGATGGCCTCCTGATCCTCCCTCGGCACCCGCTTTCCCCCGACCTTCGTCCCTACCCCCGGGTGGCGGATGGCGAGCTTGCTGCACCCTGCGGCTGTGGCTCAGCCCCCGAGCGCGGTCGTGAGGTCCTGCGCGACGCCACCGAAGATGAGCAGGGCGATCACGATGCCTGCGATCAGCGTGTTGTTGCGCAGGACGGCGGAGCGGGTCCGTCGGGCTTCGAGGAACAGTTCGGCTTCGTCTGCCGGTACCTCGCGATCCTCGATGGTGAAGACGGTGCCCATGAGCGGGTCGACGTGGAGCTTCTCGGGGAGGGTGTCGACGGTGAGTTCGCGCGGCTTGAGCTTGTGCTGCTCGAGCAGGCCCAGGCGCATCAGGTAGTAGTCGGTGTCCTTGGCCGAGACGTGCTTCTTCACTTCGCGCTTGTTCATGTGTTGCTGTCCTGGTGTGGCCTGGGTAGTCGACACGCCGCCTGCGTGCTGCTGGTCGCGAAGCTGACTCGCGGGTCGCCGGCTACTGATCCGGCTGGTTGTCGGTGGCTGTGCCCGGGTCGGTGTCGCGGGTGCGCTTGCGGCGGTCCAGCCAGACGCCGGCGCTGACGATGGCACCGAGGAAGGTGACGAGGATCGCACCGAAGGTGGCAGCGGCCATGCCATCACCGTCGAAGATGGTGTAGGCCATCTGACCGATCCGTGTCCCGAGCAGGAACAGGATCGCCAGACCCAGTGCGACGAGGACGGGCATCGCAGCCGGGTAGGCAGAGATGGCGTCCCACAGCCGACGTAGCGCGCCGATGAGGGCCTGGTCCTCCGGGGTGGTGTGCTCGGGCCGGTCGTCTCGGTCGGTCATGGGTGCTCCTCATCGTCGGGTCATCGCGGCGCCACGAGGCGTCAGCGACCTGGGGCGCCGTCGGGTCAGCTTCCGGGCAGGAACTGGCCGATGGTGTCGAGGGACGGGATCTGGCGGGTGCAGGAGGTGTCCGGTTCGCTGTCCGGGTCGTCGAGGAATTCGGCGATGATGTCGCTGCCGCAACCGTCCGCGAACACATCCAGGCCCTCGAGTGGCCCGTGCGCCAGTGCACGCACCTCGATGAGCTGGCTGGCCGACAGCTGCTCATAGAGCTGTTCGCCGAGTGCGGGTGGGGTCACGTGGTCGACCTCGCCGGTGAACAGCAGGGTCGGGATGTCGTCGGCGAGCGCGAGCTGTGCGGGGTCGAAGGCCGGCTCGAGGTCCCACAGCTGGCACAGCTCGGTGGTGTCGCTGCGGCCCGCCGCAGGCACGTCGTACCAGTGCTCGATCAGCGCGTCCGCGGTCAGGTCTTCGCTGGCGGTGTCAGCGTCGAAGAAGGCGCCCTCACCAGAGCAGATCATGGCCAGGTTCATGCCCTGGGGTATGTCGGCGAACCCTTCTTCCATGGTCACGGCGATGGTGGCCAGCGGTTCCAGGTCGCCCTGCCGGGCGGCTGCCAGCAGGCTCGGCAGGCCCAACCCGCCGTCAGGGAGGTAGAACGTTGCGAAGACCGCCCCGACGAACGCCTCGGGGGTGTAGGTCCGGGTCACTGGCTCGCCACCGGTGACCGGTGTGGCGGTGACTTCCTCAGGCTCATCGGTGAGCTGCTCCGCGACCGCGTCGATGGCTTCGTGGATGCCCCCGACCTGGTCGGTGCAGCGCTCGTCAGCTGCGCAGACGTCATCGAGCCGATCGAGAGCCGACTGGAAGCCACCCGCCATGGTCTCGAGGTAGTTGTCCGTCGGGTCGGCCGGCGAACTGAGCACCAGCGCGGAGAACCCGTCGGGAGCCAGCGCGGCCGCATGCAGAGCCAGGTGGGTGCCGTAGGAGGTGCCCCGTAGCACGAGCTCATCGTGGTCGAGCGCGCGACGGACCAGATCGACGTCGCGGGCGTTGTTCACGTGGTCGAACGCGTCGAGGTCCATACCCCGGTCGATCAGCTCGTCGCGGCAGGCCGTCGATGCGTCGCGCTGGTCCTGTTCGCTGGGGACATCGATCTCTGCCAGCGTGGCGAAAGCGTCGCAGTCAAGTTCCGGGTCGCTCGAACCCACGCCACGCTGATCGAGCAGGATCACCTCACGTCCTGGTGAGGCGTACCTCTGCCGGGCCATGGGATCGCTCAGCGCGGGCTCGATCACGACCTCGCCAGGCCCACCGCCCAGCACCAGGATCGGTTCGTCGCTCGCGTCCGCATCGAGCAACGTGGCCACCGCCAACGTGATGCTCTCCCCCTCCGGATCGTCGTGGTGCAACGGCACCGTGACCGTGCCGCAGGCGACGTCGTCGGCATCGAGATCCTCGAGTTCGATACCGAAACAGTCGGGGTCCTCCGCGAAGGCGTCGGCCGCGTCAGCATCGGTGGTGTCGCTGCAGGCAACCGCGAGCGCAGCGAACGCCACCATCGGTGCGAACGCCCGTAGGAGACGACGACGCAGGCACAGTTGCAGGTCGTCGTTGCGGATCCGGGTGTCAGTGGTGGACGGTCGCATGCTGCACCTCGAAGGGTTGGTCGGCTGACCGTTCCACCGCACCGTGCTCGGATCGCGGCGCACCAGCTCAAACTTCGCCCGCATCGTGGTCGACGTGCCCGCACCGCTTCGGCCCAGGGACCCCAGCAGGCGCTCCGAGCGCGCTGGCGACGACCCACCATCGAGTGCCCTGACCTCGCCGTAGGACGTGCGCAGACCTGCAGGTTCCAGCAGGTCGAGCACCTCCACATCAGGTGAGCCGGAGGACGGGATGTCGGGACCTGCGCTCCTCTGTGGGGCTCGTGCTCGAGGAACATCACGGATGGCATGTCCCTCAGGCAGACGATCCCGCAGGCAGCGTCGAGGGGCATGAACACGGCGCGTGGTCGAGCGCGAGGCGGGCTCACGCGCGCTCTGGCAACGCACCCGGACCACCCCCCATGACCGGCAGTTGCGTTGGGGGTGCGTCCGCGCAGGTGGAAGGCGGGCAGATCCAACACCGAACGCCATGCGGCACGGACCACTACGCCTTGCGACGCCCGCACCACATGCCTACGTCGCTCCCCGACGGCGATTGTCCTCGCACACAAACGGAGCTGTGGTTCCCGTCAACCCACCGAGACCGTACGAACGGACACTGTCCGCGCTGGTTCGGTGCCCGGGGATGACGGGGCGCGACGCACACACAACGGGGCAGCCATCACGATCCGGCCACCCATGCCCGCCGACACCGAGCAGCTTGCTGGCCAGGGTGTCAAAGGACCTCGCGCTGCCGTGCTGGTGCTCGACCGCCGCGGCGTAGGTGAGCCGGGTGGTGGTGAGGTTGGACACCGCACGCGTGACCGAGGTCTCGGAGCGCGCCCACCACCAGGGTCGACGTGCACCCGGTACGTCCCCATCGGCGGGACCGTTGGCCCACGCAGTGAGTGGTGGACCCGTTGTCGCCCTCCTCGGCACTCCGTAGCTTCTCCTCGCCGGCCGGGGCGCCGGGCCCGGGACCGACGGCTCCAGGGCGATGAGCCACGTGCGAGCGAGAGCGGGGGTTGCGATGCCACGCCCACGACCACTGATGAGCGCTGCTGTGCTCCTGGCGGCCGCGCTGCTGCTCGCCGGCTGCGCCGCGCTGGACGACCTGCTGGCGATGGTGACCGGCGAGCAGGAAGAGGTCCTCGACGCGACCCCGGCCCGCGTGCTCCTCGAACCCGCGGACGCGCCCGGCCCCGACCCCTTCACCGACCGCGCCGACCCCGCGCAGGACGACGAGCTGCGGCTGTTCTCCGAACAGGGCGCGCCACCACCGCCGGACGAGGACGTCAGCGACCCCGCCGAGGCGCTCGTGGAGCAGGACGGCCACTTCACGATCGACGGGGCAACGCCCGGGCTGTTCGGTGGTACCGGGGAGGAGGGCAGCTGCGACGCAGCGCAGGTGGCCACCTTCCTCGCGGACGAGCCGGAGAAGGCCGAGGCGTGGTCCGAGGTGCTCGGCATCACGCCGGAGGCCATCGCCAGCTACCTCGAGGCGACCACCGCCGTGCAGCTCGGGGCGGACACGCGGGTCCTCAACCACGGGTATGCCGCGGGCGCGGTGACCCCCAGGGAGGCGGTGCTCCAGCGAGGATCCGCCGTGCTCGTCGACGACCGCGGCGTCCCGGTGGTGCGGTGCGCCTGCGGTAACCCGCTGCTGCCACCCACCGTGACCCCCGATGAGGTGGTAGAGGGTGAGCCCTGGGAGAACTTCCGTCCCGGTGAGGTCCTGGTGATCGAGCCCGCGTCCGTGGAGATCGAGGTGTTCCAGGTCACCAACATCACCGACGGCACGCGCAGCGAGCGTCCCATGGGGACCCGCGGGGAGGCCGACCGGCCGATGGCCGCCACCGGGACCGTTGACGAGACGCCGGAGGCCGACGGCGAGAAGACCCAGCAGGAGCAGACCGCGGACGGCTCCTGCGGCGAGATCATCTCCACGGGCCCGGAGCGTGGCGGCGAGACCCGCACCTACGACGTGCGGTTGACCGGTGATGATGCCGACTGCGACCAGGCCCGCCAGGTGGCGCAGACCTACGCCGACAGCCACCTCGGCGAGAGCAGGGACGTCGGGCAGTGGCAGTGCGGCCCGGCCAACGCCCGCATGATGGAGGAGGGCATCGCGGCGCGGTGCCGCTACGCGGACAGCGTGGTCGATCTGCGCTTCGACCCGGATGCAGCGGGCGTCACCGGCCCCGTCGAGGAGCCGGACGAGAACCTCGAGGACCCCTCCAGCGTGGCCGCCGAGGAGTGCGGCACGATCTCCGGCGACCTCGGCATGCTCGACGACATGACCGCGGGCACCGACGGGTTCGGCCTGCTGGTGCGCGGCGCCGAGCCGTGCGAGATCGCCGAGGAGGTGGCCACCGCCTTCCTCCTCGACCTCTCCGAGTGGCTGGTCACCGACGGGGACCTCGGTGCGCTGCCCTACGAGGCCGACGTGCTCGGGTGGCAGTGCACCAGCGGGCCGCTGCTGGACCCCTCGATCGGCGGGTTCCCCGGCTGCACGATCCACAACGCGGAGATCGAGCTGACACCCCCATGAGCCGGGGCAGGTGTGCCGGGACGCACCCCGGCGCTGCCCTGACAGCCGCCCTGCCCTAGGGTGCCTGCTCCGGCACGCTGGTCGTGCCGATGGCGACCGCACCCGTGGGAGAGAACCGGCATGGCCGAGACCGTCCGCCGCAGCGTGTCCCTGGAGCGGCTGGAGACCGGGGTGTACCGGGCGACCAACCCCGACGGTGTGGCGCTGACCTTCGGGAGCATGGCCGAGGACGCCTTCTCCCCCGTGGAGCTCCTCCTCGCCGCGATCGCCGGCTGCTCGGCGGTGGACGTGGACCTGGTCACCACCCGGCGCGCCACGCCCGAACGGTTCGCGGTGGAGGTGGCGGCCGACAACGTCCGGGACGCCACCGGTAACCGGCTCGAGGACATCGAGATGACCTTCCGGGTCACCTTCCCCGACGGTGCGGACGGCGACCGGGCCCGCGACCGCCTGCCCGCGGCGGTGCGCACCTCGCACGAGCGCAGCTGCACCGTCAGCCGCACCATCGAGGCGGGCACCCCCGTCAGCGTCCGCATCGAGGAGGCGCGATGAGCGCCTGGTACGACCACCTCGCACCCCTGGACCAGGGGCCGGAGTCGTGGACCTGCCGCGAGCGGGTGGAGCAGCTGCTCGGCGACGAGCCGGTGACGCTGGCCACGGCCACCACCGCGAAGGATGTGTGTGACGACGGCCACGTCCACACCGACGTCACCCTGGGGTTGCTCACCCCCACCCGGCTGCTCCACGTGGTCGCCGGTGACGCCCAGCACGTGACCGACGAGCACGAGCTGGGCCTGCAGTGCGCGGTCACCTCCCTGCCGCTCACCGCGATCAGCGAGGTCACCGTCCTGAACTGGGATCAGGAGGGTGTCCCGGCGGTGGAGGTGCGGGTGTCACGCGCCGGCGGCGCGTGGCAGGCCGTGGGTGACCTCCACGACTGCGGCGATCCGAACTGCGACATCCCGCCCGGCTCGATCCAGCTGGAGGCGCGCGCGGACGGCATCGTGCTGGTCGCCACCGGCCCGGGCGCCGGCGGGCTGGTCGCCTTCGCGGGGCGCCTCGCCCGGGCCGCCGGCGTCGGCTGACGGCCTCAACGCCGCCGGCGCCCGCGCACCCACCCGCGCGCGATGAGGACGACGGCGACACCGACCCCCACGGCGGTGAAGTTCCAGAACGCGTCCCGGTAGGCGTCGGGGTGTAGCTGTCCGCCGGTGGCGGCGAACACCCACAGGCCCGACAGGATCGCGGCGAGCGCCGCCAGGTAGGCGACGACGCCGATCAGCCAGCCGGGCGCGTCCGTGGACCGGGAACGGACCAGATCCACGGCCTCGAAGGCGCCGAGGCCCACCAGCACGAACACCAGCCGCACCAGCAGGTGCAGGTGGGTATCGGTCTCACGGCCGTCGAACAGCGCCCAGGAGCTGCTCACCACGGTCAACACGGTGTAGAGCACGCACACCCGCACACCGAAGCGACGCAGCCGCGCGCTGGCCGTCGTCCGTGGCCGGCCGGCGCTGGTCGGGCCAGGAGCGCCCTGGTCGGCGAGGGACATGGCACCTCCAGCAGGGTGGATGGACAGGGTGGATGGCTACCGGACCTGCCGAGCATCGCGTCGGTGCAGCCCACCCGGACAGGGCCGCAGGTCCCCTGCCCGGCACCCACACCGGCACCGGCACCTAGGGTGACCGCCCGCACCTTCGCGGCGACCGCGCCGCCGGCCCACACCTCGAGGACGCCATGCCCCGCCCGACCCAGGAGCAGCTCGACGACCGCGGCCGCGCGGAACGCAAACGCGTCGGTCGCCGCTCCCACGCCCGAGTCCCTGCGGAGGACGAGCGGGGTGACCCGCTGGCGATCCTCGCCACCCAGGACCGGACGCGGGCCCCCGAGCTGTTGGGGCTGCGCTACGCACGGATGGCGGTCTCCCCCTTCACCTTCCTCCGCGGCTCGGCGGCGGTGATGGCCGCGGATCTGGCCACCACACCGACCACGACGCTCGAGACCCAGCTGTGCGGTGACGCGCACGTGCACAACATCGAGACCTTCGCCACCCCGGAACGCCGGCTGGTGTTCGACATCACCGATTTCGACGAGACGATCCGGGGCCCCTTCGAGTGGGACCTCAAACGGATGGCCACCTCGCTGGTGGTGGGCGCCCGCCACCGCGGGTTCGACACCGAGGTGGCGGACGAGGCCGTCTACGCCTGCCTGGCGCGCTACCGGGCGACCATGCGCACCCACCGCGACGACGACGTGCTGGACGTGTGGTACGCGAGCGTCAGCGCCCGCGACGTGCTGGCGGTGATCGGCGAACGGGTCGAGGACGGCGAACTCGGGGAGGCGTTGCTCGACACCACCGAGGCCGCCTTCGCCAAGGCCCGGCGGCGTACCAGCCAGCGGGCCGCACGCCGCCACACCGAGGTGGTGGACGGACAGCTGCGGATGCGTGAGGACCCGCCGGTCCTCTCCCGCGACGTGCTACCGGAGGACCGCCGCGCCCTGGCCGAGCGCTACCTGGCGGGCTACGCCGCGAGCCTGCCCGCCCACCGCCGGCAACTGCTGGAACGCTTCGAGGTGGTGGACGTCGCCCGCCGGGTGGTGGGGGTCGGCAGCGTCGGCACCCGGTGCTACATCGTGCTGCTCCACGGCCGCGACGAGGACGACCCACTGGTGCTGCAGTTGAAGGAGGCGGGCCCGTCGGTCCTGCAGCCCCACCTCCCCCACCGGGCCCCGCGACCCCACGGCCGGCGGGTGGTCGAGGGTCAGCGCACGATGCAGACGGTCAGCGACATCTTCCTCGGCTGGCTCACCGCGGTGGGCCCCGATGGTGTGGAGCGTGACTTCTACGTCCGCCAGTTCCGGGACATGAAGGGCGGCATCGAGGTGGACGACCTCGAGGCTGACGGTCTCGTCGCCTACGCGCAGCTGTGCGGCCACCTGCTCGCCGACGCCCACGCACGCGGCGGGCAGGCGGCGGCGCTCGCCGGCTACCTCGGTAAGAGCGACGGCATCATCGAGGCGATCACCCGGTTCGCCCACGACTACGCCGACGTGACCGAACGGGACCACGAGCGGCTGGTCGCGGCCATCGCGGCGGGTGACGTCCCCCACGAGCCCGAGGACTGAGCCGGCACCCATCGACGTGACCGGTGGTCGCCGACGCGGACGGGACCCCGGGGTGCGCCGTCCGACCGCTACACCCGGGCCTGGGTCTGCCGATAAGCCTCGCAACACCCGTGGTCCAGGGCGCACCCCTGTGCACGGACGGCCGCTACGGAAGGCCGGAACGGGCATGCAGGACGCCGACGTCAGATCCCTCGCGGACGTGCCAGCCGCGCCGTCAGGGCCGCTGAGTGCGGCCGCGTTCTCCGCTGCGCTCCAGCTGGCGCCCCAGCCGACCCTGTTCATCGACGACGGCCACCACCCGTCGGTGGTGTGGGGGAACCTCCAGGCCCATCGGTTCCTCGAGGTGCCACCGACACACGATCTGCACTGGTCCCAGCTGCATCCGGAGCTCGCGGCAGCGATCGGTCGGTTGCTCGACGCCGGCGGGGGGTTCACGACCGTCGGGGCACCCGGCGGGAACGGGGCCCCACCGCCGGTGACGATCTCCGCGTACCCGGATGCGGCGGTGCCCACGCTGTTCATCGTGCACCTGCAGGAACGCAGCGAGGCGCAGCGTCTGGTCGAGGAACGCCAGGTCGCCGAGGCCCGTTTCCGGGCGGTCGCGCTGCAGGCTCCCGTGGGCATCCTCGCATCGGAGGCGGGCCTGCGGGTGGCCTTCGCGAACACGCAGGCAGCCGACCTCCTCGGACATGACGAGGCTGCGATCCGCGGCCTGGGGTGGATGGACGCCGTCGACGCCGACCATATCGGCCAGGTGACCGACGCCCTGGCCACGGTGTTCGATGGCGAGACGACCAGCACGCAGTTCCGCGCCGCGGCTACGGACCGGTGGCTGCAGATGGTCGCCGGACCGGTCCACCCCTTCGAGCACAGCGCCGGCTTCGTCGCCACGCTCGAGGACGTGACCCGGGCACGCGATCACCGAGCGGCGCTCCAGCATCAGGCGACCCATGACGGGCTCACCGGCCTGGCGAACCGGGGCGCTCTACTGGCGGCGCTCGAGCACGCCCGGGAGGCGCTCGGCAGCCAAACCCACGCCCTGCTGTTCTTCGACCTCGATCACTTCAAGTTCGTCAACGACGCGCTCGGGCACACCGTGGGCGACCGGTTGCTGGTCGAGATCGCCACCCGTTTCCGGCAGCGGGTCCGGGCCGGGGATGTGGTCGCGCGCTTCGGCGGGGACGAGTTCGTGCTGCTGTGCCACGACCTGTCCGGCGTCGAGGACGCCGTCACGATCGCCGAACGGTACGCGACGACCTTCGAGCACCACCTCCTCCTCGAAGGGCGCCCGTTCCGGGCGTCGGCCTCGATCGGCGTCGCGCTCGCCGAACCGTGCTCCCACTGGACACCCGTGTCCCTGCTACGGGACGCCGACGCGGCGATGTACCAGGCCAAGGAACAAGGGCGGAACCGCATCGCGGTGTTCGACGCCCGCGGGAGGGGTCGGGCCAGACAGCGGCTGCAGGTCGCGACGGATCTGCGCGGCGACCTGGCCCGTGACCGGCTGACGCTGGCGTACCAGCCGATCGTGCACACCCATGACGGCAGCGTGATGGGCAGCGAGGCCCTGCTGAGGTGGCGCCATACCGATCATGGCGACCTCCCCATCCCGCAACTCATCGAGCTCGCCGAGGAGACGGGGCTGCTCAGCGAGCTGAGCGCATGGGTCCTCGACGCGGCCTGCCGACAGCTGGCCGAGTGGCGGGCGATGGGCAAGCACGCGGGCTGGATCGCCGTGAACGTCTCCGGCACCCAGCTGACCGAGAACGGCTTCGTCGACCTCGTGCTGTCCACCTTGCGCGGTCGTGGGCTGCTGCCGACCGACCTCTACCTCGAGCTGACCGAGAGTGTCCTCATCGATCCAGAGGGGCCGGCACTCGATACGCTGCGGACACTGCGGGCGGGCGGTGTCAGGATCGCCCTCGACGACTTCGGCACCGGGTGGTCGTCGCTGTCGTACCTGCGCACCATGCCGGTCGACCTGATCAAGATCGCGGCGCCCTTCGTCGCCCGTATCGACCACGACCCGTCGGACGCCGCGATCGTGGCGGCCATCACCCAGATGGTGCGAGCGGCCGGCCGCGACGTCCTGGCAGAGGGGGTCGAGACCCGCGCCCAGCTGGAGTGCCTCATCCACCTCGGCTGCGACACGGTGCAGGGCTTCGTCTACGGCCGTCCCGGCCCGGAGCCCGCCGACCGGTTCCCGCCCTGGCCGGAGTTGGGAACATGAGCGACGCCTGGCGCGAGGCCGCCTCCGACCTGCTGACCCAGGTGCGGCCCCAACTCCCGTCGCGACCGGTCGCCGCCCTGCGGGTGCTCGCGATGACGGCCGACCCGGACGTCGGGGTCATCGACATCTCTCACCACGTGGCGCGCGACGCGGGGCTCACCGGGCGCGTGCTCCGTGCGGCCAACTCCGCCTACTACGGCCTCGCCGGTCGAGCTGCGACCGTCCACTTCGCGGTGTCGGTGATCGGGTTCCAGACCCTCCGCGCCATCGCGGCCGGGGTGGCAGCCGGGATCGGCGGAACGGCCTCGCTACCCGATGGGTACGTGCGGCGCTACGCCACCACGGCCGCGTTCGCGCAGCAGTTGGCGCGCCCCGCTGGCGCCGATCCTGCAGAGTGTTACGGGATCGGACTGCTCCACAACCTCGGTGACTGGCTGCTGCACCTCTACGACCCGTCCGGGGACGCGGAACTGCGGATCCGCTGTGCCAGCGATGTCTTCGGGCTGGCGAGCGCGCAGCAGCAGCGGTACGGGTGCACCTCGGGTCAACTCGCCGCTGCGCTGCTGTCGGAGTGGCAGCTGCCCGTCCGTTTCTGCACCCCGATCGGCAACCAGCACGAGGCGGAAGTCGACACGGATGACGCAGCGACCATCGTCCTCCAGGCGGCGTTGGCGCTGGCGGTGTTCGCCGAGGATGACTTCACACAGGTCTTGACCGACGAGCAGCAGGGGCGGTTGGACGCGTGCGGCGCACCAGCCGATCTGGAGCCGATGATGGAGCAGGCCCGAAGCGAGGCCGGCTGGATCATCGACCTGCTGCGGTGACGATGCGGCGACGAGCTGGCCGACGCCACGCCGCAGAGACCGTGGACCCCACGGTCCGTACGAGCCACGGTCACCCGATCTGGACCAGGGCGCCGCCCAGCACCCCCAGCAGCCCGATCGTCAGCGTGACGATCCCCACCCGCTTGGCCGCGTAGGCGAGCGAGGCGTGCCGCCGCTGCAGCCGCAGCAACCGGGCACCCTCGGCCCGGTGAGCGTCAGACGCGGCGCGGTGCTGGCGCATCGCCTCCAGACCCGCGTCCGCAGCGCGACGTCCGGCATCCTGCGCCCGCTCGTTCTGCCAGAGGGAGAAGATCAGGGAGACGACCGCCGCCAGCGTAAGGATGCCGCCGGCAACCAGGGTCTGCATCAGGTGTGACGGCTCCTGTGACGCGGTCCCTCGGCGCGGACCACGACCCTACAGGGAAGGTGGCCTGACCCCTCAAGCTTCACTGAGGAGGTGGTCCACCACCTCGGCGGCGGTGTAGGTCTCGCGGTCGGCACCGAGCCCGTCCAGCAGTGCGACGATGCCCTCGAGGTCGGTGCCGAGCGTCACGATCGCCGGCTCCTCGAGGTCGTCACCGCGCGACTGCGGGACCCCGGCGGTCGCCAGCAGCGCGTTGCACAGGCACACCCGTCCCTGGGTGTTGGCCTCCCGGGCGCCCTTCGCGCCGGTGTAGCTGGCGACCGGCTCGGCGGGGCAGCGGTAGCCGAGGTCGCCACTCGGCTTCTCGTAAGGCACCCGCAGCATCCCGAGGTCGCAGATCCGGTCACGCCCGGCGAGGACCTCCGGGTCCGACAGGGTCCCGTCCAGCGAGAGCACCTTGAACGGGAACCCGGTGGGTGACACGCGCCAATCGGTGCGCACGTCCCCGCCGCCCGCGCGGATGCTGCGCAGCGCGTCCCGCTTGAGCTCGGCCGCCATCCCCGACTCGTCGCAGAGGGCGAACACGCTGCCGGCCTGCACGCCGACCGCACCGGCGGCCATCGCACGCTGCAGACCGTGCGGCGTGCCGTACTGACCGGCCACCCAGAAGGGCAGCCCGAGCGTGGCGATCTCGGCCAGGTCGACCTCGTCCTTGTCGTCGTAGACCGGCTGGTCCCGGTCGTCGAGGCGGCGCGGCCCGCGGGGTGGCGCGTTGTGGCCCCCTGCCGGCGGTCCCTCCACGACGAACCCGTCGGGCCGTGCCGTGGCCGAGTTGGCGAGACCCTCGGCCAGATCGTTCGACGCCACGATCGCCAGGAACCGTGGCCGCGGCAGCTGCGGGGCCGGGTGCCCGAACAGCTCCCGGGGCTGGAAGTGGATCGCGTGGTCGCTGTGCGAGGCGTGCTGCACCCTGAGCGTCCAGGTGATGTCGGCGCCGCCGGCCAGATCGTCGAGCAGCGACGGCAGCTCATGGGGGTTGCCGGCACCGACCAGCACCGCGTCGACGCCGGCCAGCATCGCGCCGTACAGCACGAAGGGGATGGGCGCCTCGATCTTGCGCAGCAGGTTGATGCCGATCGGGCCGTCGTGACCCTCCTTGGCGAGGTACACCTCGACGAAGCCGGCCGCCACCGCCAGTTCCTGCAACCGTCGCGCCGGGCGTGCAGAGAACATCGGGATGTTGCGGTACGCCACCCCGTCGCCGCGCCCGCCCTCGAGGTGGTAGGTCGCCACGATCTGCTCGGCGATGCGTGGGATGGGGAAGCTCGCCAGCGCACGACGGACGTGGCCACCGGGGTCACCGTCCTGCAACCGCCGGACGCACATGACCTCCAGGGCCGTGCCGGAGACCACACCGAGCTGTCCTGCGCGCCCGACGGCGTTCGCGAGCCGCCAGTCGGACACCGCGACGCCCATGCCACCCTGGATGATGGGTGGCAGCGGCGCATGGGTGTGGATGGTGGGCGGGTCGGGGGTCATGTTCCCCATACCGGTTCCGATCAGCGGGTCTTCGACGACCCGTCCTGGACCTCCGTCGAAGCGACGGGGTCATCGCTCGGCGAGCGGTCCCGCTCGTCGAGGTTGCCGGCGGTCGGCGGCGACGGCGAGATACGCCCCTTCTCGACCGCGGTGCGCAGTGCACGCTCGATCTCCTGGGTGAAGACCAGCTGCACGGCACGGGCGCCCAGGGGGCGCAGCGCCTTGAGCGCCTCGGCGATGTCCTCGGCGGTGCCCCTCCGGGCGAAGCCGGCGCCGGCGCGCTCCAGGAAGTGCTCGACGAGTTCCTCGCTGGTCTTGGCGAGGTGCCGACGCATGATGCCGGCCGCCTCCGTCGCGGTGTCGATGTCGACACCGGCGCGGTCGAGTTCCAGGGTGATGTCCAGCGCCGCTGGCGAGGGCACGAGGTAGACGTCGCTGAGCCCCTGCTGCCGCCGGATCACCCCGGCGTCCACCAGGGCCGCCACCACGCCGGGACGGTGCTCGATGCGCTCGGCCAGCACGGCCTCCGTCACCACCTCGGGACGTTCCTCCGACCAGGGGGCGCGGAGTTCGTCACCGACCCCCAGCCAGTCGTCCAGCCACAGCTCACCCTTCTCGATGCGCTTGAAGGCGTCCTTGATGGCGGAGAGCTTGAGGCCTCGGTCCTGTAGGCGGGCGATCAGCTGCAGCCGCTCGAGATGCTCCGTGCGGTACAGGGCGATGCGGCCCTGGCGCTGCGGGCCGGGCAGGAGTTTCTCCGACTGGTAGTGACGCACCGTGCGCACGGGCAGGCCCGCTGCGGCGGCCAGCTCGTCGACGGTGAAAACCGCCTCCTCGTCATCCTGCACCCGGACTCCTTGTCGACTCGGCGCAGCACAACAATGACACTATTGACTGTAACAGTCAAGGGTGAGAACGTGGGGCCGCTATCGGGCGACGCGTCTGACGAGCACGACAGAGGGGCGGAGCGGGACGGCGGGGGTGGGCGTGCCCCCGCAGGGGGCCCGCTCCCTGGCCGTGATGTTGAGGTCTGTAGCGGAGGGGTTCGCGCGAGTCCAGGACTCCGGGGACCGTGAGGAAGTTCATGTAGTGCCGGGGTGGGGTTTGACGCTGTAGTGCAGGACGAGGTCGGTGCCGGGGTAGACGGTTTCGGTGTCGTTGAGCAGTTCGCAGAT